>JAAXXR010000115.1 GCA_013334335.1 Chlorobiaceae bacterium | reverse complement strand
TCGACGAGGCGGCCGACCTCGTTCAGGAGCTCGTCGACTTGCCCGGTCAGCTCGTCACGGCTCTGGAATTCGACATCCTCTTCGCCGAAGTCAAGTTCGAGTTCAAGCATGGCGCAGGAGCGGAGGAGATGTTCTCGAAGTCCGTTGAGCTTTTCGGAGAGGTCCCCCTTCATCTGGCTGACCGCCGTGCGCCAGGCAGATTCTGAGCGGGCGTGGATCATCTCGCCGATCGCCTCCGCCTGCAGGAGATCGATGCGGCCGTTCAGGAAGGCGCGCCGGGTGAACTCGCCCGGCTCGGCAAGCCGGCATCCGTTGTCGAGCAGGAGTTTCAGGACCTGCTGCACCACGACGGGGCCACCATGGCAGGTGAACTCGACCATGTCCTCGGCGGTGAATGAGTGCGGGGCCCGGAATACGAGCGCGATCACTTCGTCGATCATCTGCTCCCCGTCGTACAGGCGCCCGAAGTGGGCGGTATAACCGGCAGATCCGGCAATTCCTCCTGCTTCTCCGCCGGCTTTCCGGAACACCCGGTC
Source organism: Chlorobiaceae bacterium (assembly GCA_013334335.1). Taxonomy (GTDB): domain Bacteria; phylum Bacteroidota; class Chlorobiia; order Chlorobiales; family Chlorobiaceae; genus Chlorobaculum. The sequence goes on along the minus strand of JAAXXR010000115.1, from coordinate 2,215 downwards.
GGCGAGAGCGTGCACCCCATCGCCGCTGATGCGCACGACGGCCAGGGCCCCGACACCGATGGGCGTGGCCACGGCGGTGATGGGTTCTCCGGGAAGGGGGATGATCGTTTCGGTCGGGAACATGGCGAACTTCAATAGGTTACAGTGGGCGTACGGTGAGCTCGTCGGGCAGCATGCCGTCCGGCAAGAGGACGAGCGAGACGATCAGCCGGGCGAGGTCATCCGGCAGCAGGTATTTTTTTGGCTGGACGCCGGCATGGTCGAAAAACCCGGTCATGACCGAGCCCGGGTTGACGCAAGCCACGCGGATGCCGAACTCCCGCAACTCCTCCATGAGGGACTCCGAGAAGCCGTTGACGGCGAACTTCGAGGCGCAGTAGGCCGTGCCCCCCTTGATGCCGCGCTTGCCGGCGACCGAACCGACGTTGACGATCATGCCGCTCCGGTTCGCTTTCATCGACGGCACGACCTTCCTGGTACAGAGGAACATCGCCGTGAGGTTGGTATCCATGAGGTTCCGCCACTCGTCGGGATCGATCGCTTCGACCTCCCTGAAAAACCCGAAACCGGCATTGTTGACCAGGAGGTCGACACGGCCCTGCCGTTCGAGTATCCCGGCAAAGGCCCGGTCAATCTCCCCCGCCTGCCTGAGGTCGGTCTGCATCCAGTGAAAACGCTCGTGGTCGACCGCCGTCACCCGGCGGCTCAACCCGAATACTTCGGCGTCGGCCTGGATGAGTGCGTTGACAACGGCGAGCCCGATCCCCGAACTCGATCCGGTCACGACGGCTGTTTTTCCCGAAAGGTCCATTCTGGCTGCTTGAAGTTGCACGGTTTATCAATAGTAAGGAATCTCGGAGCGAAATAGTAACTTTGGTGCATCGCAACCAGCCCACGAACCAGGATGAACAAAGCAACCCCATCGATAGCCGCCCTCAAGGCGGCTGTCCTCAACCACCGCGCCGAAACACCGTCCGAACATTTCGAACGCGTCGTGGACCTCGTGCGCGTCCTGCGCTCCGAATGCCCGTGGGACCGGAAGCAGACGCCGGAGTCGCTCGCCCACCTCTTGCTGGAGGAGAGCTACGAGCTGGTTCACGCCATTGACGACGGGGATGACGTGGAGCTGAAAAAGGAGATCGGCGACCTGTTCCTGCACCTCTGCTTCCAGGTGCTGCTTGCCGACGAGGCGGGCAAGTTCTCGTTCGTGGAGGTCTTCGAGTCGCTCTGCCACAAGCTCATCAGCCGCCACCCCCATGTGTTCGCCGACACCCGTGCGGATACCGAAGGGGAGGTGGTGAACAACTGGGAGAACCTGAAAATGAAGGAGGGTCGCAAGAGCCTGCTCGACGGCGTTCCGAAAGCGATGTCCGAACTCCTCAGGGCTTACCGGGTGCAGAAAAAGGTTTCCGGCGTCGGCTTCGACTGGCCGAACGAAACGGGGGTGCTCGACAAGCTCGTCGAGGAGATCGGGGAGCTGCGAAATGCCGGAAGCGCCCTTGAGCGCGAGGAGGAGTTCGGCGACCTGCTCTTCACCATCGTGAACTACAGCCGCTTCATCGACACCAACCCGGAGGACGCGCTGCGCAAGGCGACCAACAAGTTCATGACGCGGTTCAGAAACGTGGAAGAGGCGGTTCAGGCTTCGGGCCGGGAGTGGCGGGAGTTCACCGCCGAAGAGCTCGACCAGCTCTGGAACCGGGCGAAAAGCGGCTTGTAAGGCTTTGGCCACCGACGGGTACCGGGATGGAAATCACAAGCTATCCTGAATCCGGCCGGGCAGGATCAGGTCTGTCTGCGCGAGGAAGCGCCCCGCCGCCATGAAGTACTCCCCGGTCGGAGCATGGCCGCCCTGGTACAAGAACGTCTCGACAGCAACACCGGCATCGATCAGCCGCTTCCGATCGGAGTCAAACTTTTCCTGTGAATAGAGTCGATCGCGGTTACCCCGGGCCAGATGCACCGAGCGCATCAGCTCGAGCCGCTCAAGTTCCGGAGGAACCTCCCCGCCGAGAAGCATCACGGCGGAAACCGGCCGGCACCCCAGCGCAGCCGCACGGCAAGCCATGCCGACCCCCTGGGAAAAACCGTGCAACACGACCGTGCCGGAGACGAAATTCCCCATCATCACGCTTCCGAGCACGGCATCGACCCAGGCGACGTTCTCCGCGATGCGCAGCTCCCGGTCGCGCCGGGTCATCCAGCTCGCCCCCGG
>JAAXXR010000059.1 GCA_013334335.1 Chlorobiaceae bacterium | reverse complement strand
CGAACTGCTCGGTATCGCGCAGGAGAACCTCAAGTCATCGAACGACCTGCTGACACTGACCGACCGTCAATACCAGATAGGCCTCAAATCGATGACCGACCTGTACCAACAGCAGGCCGAAGTCGCCAGCAACGCGCTGACCGCCATCAAGGCGGAAAACCAGTCCCGAAAGAGCCTCTCCGAACTGCTTCGCAGGCTCAGGATCGACCCGATGACCCCTATCGACATCGAGCCCGTGGACACCTCCACCTCGATCTCGCCCTCCACCCCGGGAGACGCCGACAGCCTCGCCACCTTGAGCCTCGGCCGTCGAGCAGACCTGGAAGCAGGCCGGCTCGAGACCGAAGCCTTGCGATGGCAGACGAGGAAGGCAGCCGGAAACCGGCTCCCGAAACTCGACCTCGCGCTCTCGGTCAACTCTGACGCCACCAGCTACCTGAACTACAACGGGACGAACCTGACCGGGTACTACCCCCCTGTCTCGAAACAGCTCGAAAATGGCGTGGGGTACTCGGTCGCCCTGAACCTGAGCTGGACGATATTCGACGGGTTCCTCACCCGGTACAGCGTCGAAAGCGCAAAACTCGCCTGGCTCAACCGCCGCCTCGATTTCGAAGAGCTGAAAGACGGCATCGTACTCGACCTCCGCCAGGTTACCGGGGACTACCGTGCAGCCTTCATCCAGATCGATGCCGCCCGGGCCAGTGCGCGTGCGGCAGGCTCGGCGTACAACGCCGTGCAGCGGAAATACGAACTTGGCGCAGCCGGTTTTGTTGAGTTGAGCGCAGCCCGTGCCACCCTGTTCAACGCAAGGTCCGGCTTGACGCAGGCGACCTACAACCTTGCCCTGCAGAAGGCACTGCTCGACTTCACCTCGGGCCACCCGATCTCCGAATAGCTATCAAAACGCACGACGTTCACCTCCATGGCCAAACAACAGCAATCTCATAAGCGGAACACCATCATCGCCGGCGCAGGCATCATTGTCCTGGTCATTATTGCCGGAGCCCTCTGGCTGAAGTTCAGGGAAAAACCGATCGAGGTGACCACCGAAAAGGCGTTCCGCAAGGAGGTGGTCCACGTGGTGACCGCCACCGGGAAAATCCTGCCGGAGATGGAGGTGATCATGTCCCCCGATGTGTCGGGTGAGATCATCGAACTCCCGGTCAAGGAGGGACAGCAGGTCGCCGACAAAGACCTGCTCTTCAGGATTCAACCAGACATTTACGAGAACCAGGTCGAACAAAGCCGCGCCCAGATGAACCTGTCCAGGGCCCAAAGCCTCGAGGCAAAGGCGAGAATGCTCAAATCCAGGGACGATTTCCGCAAAGCGGAGCTGCTCTACAAGGAGAAGCTGATCTCACAGACCGAATGGCTCACGGCCAAAACCAACGCCGAATCGACCCAGGCTGCCTTCGACGCGTCCCGCTACGGCATCGAGCAGAACCGGAGCCTCCTCGACCAGAACGAGGAACGGCTCAAGAAAACCGTGGTCCGAGCGCCGATGAGCGGCACGATCACCCTGCTTAAAAGCAAGCTGGGAGAGCGCGTGGTCGGCACCGGCCAGTTCCCCGGCACCGAGGTGCTCAGGATCGCCAACCTCGACAGCATGCAGGTCGAGGTCGAGGTCAACGAGAACGACATCGTGAACGTCCGCGTCGGCAACCCGGTCACGGTTACCGTTGACGCCTTCGGTGACCGGAAGTTCTCAGGCATCGTGCGTGAAATCTCCAATTCGGCCATCACCAAGGCCGCCGGTACGCAGGAGGAGGTGACCAACTTCTCGGTAAAGATCAGGGTGCTGAACCATCAGCGCCTGCTCAAGCCCGGCATGAGCGCCACATCCGACATCGAGACCAGCCGGGTGCCGAACGCGCTCGTCGTCCCGATCCAGAGCGTCACCATCAGGGAGGCGGGCATCAAGCAAGCCGGGTCCGAAAAGCGCGAGCCGAGCGGAAACGAATCCGTACAGGTTACGTCGAAGGAGCGGAACACTGACGGCAACGAAGGGGTCTTCGTGATCAGCGGCAACCGCGTCCGCTTCAGGAAAGTCGTCACCGGCATGACCGACAACACGCACATCATCGTGCTCTCCGGGCTGCGGGAAGGCGAAACGGTCGTCTCCGGAAGCTTCGGCGCCATCACCCGCGAGCTCCAGGACGGAAGCCGCATCAAGCTGCAGGAAAAGCGATGAGCGAACGATCCGTCATCATCGACATCAGGTCGCTCTGCAAGTTCTACACGATGGGTGACCAGACGGTCAAGGCACTGGACAGCATCGACCTGTGCTTCCGGAAAAACGACTATGCGGCCATCATGGGCCCCTCGGGAAGCGGCAAATCGACACTGATGAACATCCTGGGTTGCCTCGACACCCCCACCTCTGGAATCTATGAGCTCAACGGGCAGAATGTCGCCGAAATGAACGACGATGAACTCGCCCGGGTGCGGAACCGGGAGATCGGATTCGTTTTCCAGACCTTCAACCTCCTCCCCCGCCTCAACTGCCTGAAAAACGTGGAACTGCCGCTGATCTATTCAGGGGTCGATCCTGTCGAGCGCATCGAACGCGCACGGCTTGCCCTGGAACAGGTCGGCCTCGCCGACAGGATCAGGCACAAGCCCTCAGAGCTCTCCGGCGGCCAGATCCAGAGGGTGGCCATCGCCCGGGCACTGATCAACCGTCCGTCGATCATCCTGGCTGACGAACCGACCGGCAATCTCGACACGGCAACCAGCCACGACATCATGGGCATGTTCGGCAAGCTTTCTGAAGCCGGCAACACGATCATCCTCATCACGCACGAAGAGGACATCGCCCGCTTCACGCATCGCATCATCCGCTTGCGCGACGGCCGGATCGAAAGCGACTCGGCTCCATGAAAGGCCAGCTGAAACAGCTTCGTTACGAGACGACCGAAAGCCTGAACATCGCCGTCTACCAGATCCGGAGCAACAAGACCCGCTCGTTCCTGACGGCACTCGGCGTGATCATCGGCATCGTGGCCATCACCATGATGGGTACGGCCATCAACGGTATCGACATAGGTTTCGAGAAAAGCCTTGCCATGATCGGCTATGACGTCATCTACGTCCAGAAAGCGTCGTGGAGCACCATGGGACAATGGTGGAAGTACCGAAACCGTCCCGATATCGAAACCGGATTCGCGACACAGATCAACCGGACCATCGCCGGGAACCCCTACTCCGAGCTCGTGGTGGCTGCCCCGCAGATGTCCACATTCCAGGCTTCGGCACGCTACCGCGACCGGATGCTGCAGCAGATTTTCTCCATGGGAACCAACCAGGACTATCTGCAGACGGCTTCGGGAGACCTGTCGGAGGGGCGCTTCTTCACCCCGCAGGAGTCAGCCTCCGGCGACATGGTCTGCGTGATCGGCGATGACATCGCCACGGGGCTGTTTCCCCATGAATCGCCGCTGGGCAAGTCGATCCGCCTGAAGAACAGCAACATCAAGGTGATCGGGCTCTTCAGGAAGCAGGGCAAGTTCCTGGGCCTGTTCAGCTTCGACAACCAGGTCATCATGCCACTCGGCGCGTTCACGAAGATCTATGGCAAAACCTCGTTTGTCAGCATCCGGATCAAGATCAGGGACGAACGGCGCGTGACCGAAGCCAAGGAGGAGATCACCGGGCAGATGCGTCGGCTCAGAAGGCTTGCCCCTGGCGAAGAGGATGATTTTTCCGTCAATGAACAGCAGGCCTTCAAGAGCCAGCTCGATCCGATCAAGAACGGTATCGCCGTTGCGGGGATTTTCATCACCGGCATGTCCCTGTTCGTTGGCGCCATTGGCATCATGAACATCACCTTCGTCAGCGTCAAGGAGCGAACCCGGGAGATCGGCCTGCGCAAGGCTCTCGGCGCCAGGCGAAGAACGATCCTCCTGCAGTTCCTGATCGAGTCGGTGATGATCTGCCTCATCGGCGGACTTGTCGGACTCGTCACGGCGGTGTCGATCACCTTCTCGGTCCAGTTCCTGATGCCGGAGTTTCCGGTCCGGTTCTCGCCGATGCTCGTCGTGGCAAGCCTCGTCGTGTCGGTGGCCACCGGAATCATCTCGGGGCTTGCCCCGGCCATCAGCGCCTCGAAGCTCGATCCGGCGGATTCACTCAGATACGAATAGCGATGGCCATGACCATCAGGGAAACCCTGCTGCAGGCGGCGACCTCCCTTGCGGCCAACAAGCTCAGATCGGTACTGACCACGCTGGGGGTCGCGGTCGGCGTTTTTTCGATCATCGCGGTCATGACCGCCCTGGATGCAGTCGAGCGCTCGGTAACCTCAGGTCTTGCGAGCCTCGGAGCCAACACGTTCCAGATCCAGAAGTACCCCGCGACCGTGTTCGGCGGTGGCCATCAGCGGGACCTGTATGCAAACCGCCAGGACATCTCCTGGCAACAGGTTCTGCTGTTCCGCAAGTTCATGGGCACGAAAGCGTCGAGCGTCGGCTTCGTGATCTCCAAGCAGGCCAGCCTGGCACGGTTCGCCAACCGGTCGACCAACCCCGACCTGCTCCTGACCGGCGGTGATGAAAACTTCGCGAAAGCCAACGGTTTTGACCTCTCCGCAGGCAGGAACATGAACGGCAACGACGTCCTCTACGCCAGTGACATCGCGGTGCTCGGCAGCGAGGTCGCCGCCACCCTGTTCGGGGAGGGCGAAAATCCGGTGAACCGGAAAATCAAGGTGGACGGAAAAGTCTATACGGTCGCCGGAGTCTTCAAGAAAAAAGGGGCGGCCTTCGGTCAAAGCCAGGACAATTTCGTGCTGATCCCGATAACGAGGTATCTCGGCCACGTGGACGAAAAGAGCAGCATCGCCATCACGGTGGAGGCCAGTTCACAGAAGGAGTATGCCGCAACGATCGACCAGGCGATCGGCGCCATGCGCCTGGCAAGAGGGCTGGGCGTCAGGGCGCCGAACGATTTCGAGATCAGGACCAACGAATCGCTGATCGAATCGTTCCGCGGCATCCAGAACACCATCGGCGTCGGCGCCTTCATCATCAGTTTCATGGCGCTGCTTACCGCCGGAGTGGGAATCATGAACATCATGCTGGTCAGTGTCACTGAACGGACACGCGAGATCGGCATCAGGATGTCGATCGGAGCCCCGCGCAACACGATACTCCGCCAGTTCCTGCTCGAGGCCCTGCTCCTGTCGATCGGAGGAGGCATCGTCGGCATCGCCACCGGCGCAGGCGCAGGCAACCTCGTCGCCCTCAGGTTCAACCTGCCGATCATGTTTCCCTGGATCTGGATGGTCGTCGCCATGAGCGTCTGCTCGACGATAGGTGTCTCGTTCGGGCTGTTTCCCGCATTGAAAGCCGCCAGCCTCAACCCGGTCGAAGCACTTCGAACCTCCAGATAACAAGCTCCAGTAGCCATGCCCCCCCCCGGCAGCCATGATCTGGCATCGAATGAATCCGTCGTTCTTGAGTTCGAGACGCTCCGGCATCACTCTTTTTTTCCGGATCATGGATCCCCGCACAGAATTTTTCGGGTGAACATCAACTATGTCTGCCTGCGCGGTGTTTACATCTTGTGTGTATGTTGCGTATTATATTATTTGGGGCATATTGCTGAACGCGTCATGATCATCTCCTTTCTGCAATTTCAAAACAGAAGAAAACAATGAATACCATCAAAAAACTCACCAGACCCGTAGCGACCGGATTGCTGCTTTCCACCGCCGCCCTTTCCTGGGGATGCCAGTCTGAAATGACCGCAACCGATGGGCGGGGTACCCGTGGAGCAGGCATCGGTGCCGCTTCCGGCGCCCTGCTCGGCGGCATCATCGGCAGCCAGACCGGCAGCTGGGCCAAGGGAGCCCTCCTGGGAGCCGCCATCGGCGGCGGAGCCGGCGCGCTCATCGGCAACTACATGGACAGGCAGGCCGCCGATATCCGGCGTGATGTCCAGGGAGTCAAGGTCGAACGTGTCGGTGAAGGAATCAGGGTGGTTTTTGACAGCGGCATTCTCTACTCCACCGGTTCATCAACCCTGACCGCTCCAAGTCGATCCAATATCGAAAGGCTCTCGAGGATCCTCAACAGGTACGACGACACGAACGTGGTCATCGAAGGCCATACGGACACCATCGGCAACGAATACGCGAACCAGAACCTCTCTGAGCGACGGGCCGAGTCGGTCGCCTCGCTGCTCAAGGCTTACGGCGTAACCGGTAACCGCATCAGCACCGTCGGCTATGGCGAGACCCGTCCCGTCGCCACGAACGAGACCGAATCGGGCCGCCACTTGAACCGGCGTGTCGAAGTGCTTATCTATGCCAATAACGATCTCAAGAGGCAGGCGCAGACCGGCGAGCTGAAAATGTAACCCGTTTCGTCACCACAACCAGAACGAATGCCTGTGCACGGCATCACCTGCACAGGCATTCCCGGTTTGGGATCCGAAACCGCAGGAAAGGGTTGCGTACGGTTTGGAAAAATGCTTACCTTCATCGGCAGGAGTCCTGAGCCACCCACTTCAGGAACTCCCGGGGAGTCGAGCAACAGGGCTCCTCAACCGCAACATCACCTTGAGTACCGCCATGCATTACGAGAACGCCGAAGATGTCCTCTCCTGCTGGATATCCGGAATCTGCAATGGAGCCATCGACGAAGTTGGTGACCTGTATCATGAGAACGCCGTCCTGATTCCAACCTTCTCACCGCACACCGTCAACACCAACCAGGGAATCAGGAGCTATTTCGAGCAACTTGCCACAAGGGACAACCTGCAGGTGAGGCTGTATGAAAAATCGCTCAAGAAACAGTCACTCGGCTGCAGTTCCTGGGTGCTCAGTGGCCTCTACGCCTTCGAGTTCGAGGTAGACCAGCTCCTGCTCACCTTCCCGTCGAGGTTCAGCTTCGCCGTCGATCTGGCACATGAAAAACCGATCGTTCACCATCACTCATCCCAGGTGCCGAGAAATCTCTCCTGAACCCTGCGGTTTCCCGGGCCGGTCAATCACGTTATTGACCGGCCCGGGAAACGTGAACGGGTGCGATGCGACATCGTGCCGGAAACTCGCGTGAGAATTCCGTGAGAATTGCGTCAAAATGGCCAAAATAATGCTTTCAGAGCTGGCAAATACTGCATCAAAAAGCAGTTTAGGCTGGTGAAACTCAGTCGAAATAGCTATATATTAGTTATATTTTCTATTGAACCATCAAACAGATGCACCGACATATATGACCGTCAACGAAAAAAGACGGTCCGCAGCCATAGGACAGCTCCGTGCAGGCATTTTGAAAAGTGTTCTGGATTCAGGGATTTGTTCTTCCCCCATAAGCAAGCGGTACGATGCAACAAACGAGCAATCTCCAGATGACGGGAGTGGACACGTCTCCGCTCCCGGTCAGTTCTCCTACATATACGCTTCTCATTGACGGAGATACCATTCCGTCTGCGGAAGATGGGCAACAAACAGTCATAGCATCCTCTGCCGAGGAAGCTGCACGATTTCTCTCGCTCCTCGGAGGGGCGTGTGAACTCGTGCTGTCTCCAACGTATCACCGGGAACATCCGGGCCTTCATGCGCGCATCCTTGAGCTCGCCACCGGTCTCCAGGATCTTGATGCACCTTTCGACACCGGGATTGCGGCTGAACTGATGCACAAGCTGCCGCTTGACCTCAAGGGGCTGCTCAGAAGCCCGATCGCCATCGCTTCAGGGACACCGGCACCACCGCCGATCTCAAAACGACTGGTTCACAAGAGATACGACGAGAACATCCTGGTTTCGGAACCCTGTTCAATAGGATGGCTCCGTTATTTCAACATGTTCCTGAGTTCCGGGGAGTTGCGGTTCGACCATGAATCCGGCCACGTCCAGGGCATGCTGATGATCGAAGCCCTCAGGCAGGCAGGCATCGCCAGTGCTCACCTTCAGGGCCTGCCGAACGACGGCATGCTCGCACTGATGGAATACCGCACGAATTTTTTCAGCTTCCTTGAGTGCACCGCCCCGATCGTTCTTCGAACTTATTGCAGTTTCACCGCCACCGAAACGAGCCAGGACAAGGAGGCCTGCATCTATCTGCAGGTCATGCAATGGGGACGCATCTGCGCGGAGGCCCATCTGAAAGCCTACGCCTGCATGAGCAATCAACAATGCCAGAAAAAAGAGGATCGAATTGAAAAAATAGCCTCAAGGCACAGAAACCTGTTCGAGTCAAAACTTGCCAGGATGATTGACAAAGATATGGCATACCTATGAGAGTTGCAGTAATCGGAAGCGGTATTTCCGGAATTGCCACAGCATATTTTCTCAGGCAGAAGAATATCGATGTAGATCTTTATGAGTCGGAAGGACGTATCGGCGGCAGGATCGGCAGCGAACAGCTCCTGGCCCGGCGGGTGGATTTCGGAGGCAAGAATATCGGCCGGCAGTACACCCTTTTCCGTGAGTTCGTCCGTGCCTGCGGGAATCCCGAGCTCGAATATTTCGGGCTCAACACCTCGCAGATCGTCAATGGGCGTGTCGTCAAGATCAACAGGGAGGGCTCCAAGCTCTTCAATCTGCTCAGGATTTTCAGCCTTTGCGGATTCGAAGGGGTCTGGAGGCTCGATCCACAGGTGAGAACCATACTGAACGACAGAAGCCAGGGAGTAATCGGCAGCGACTATTTCATCAAAATTTCCGAGCGCTATGATCATATGACACTGGCAAACTATCTGACCAGGCGCTGCGTGAACAACCTCGTCAGGCCGATCACCATCAGGATGAACGGTGCCGAACCCGATGAATGCTTCCCCGGCAATTTCGGATCGAACCTTGCACTGGTCCTTGACAGCTACGACCAGCTCAAGCACGGCATGCACGGGCTGCTGGACTCGTTCAGGGTCATGACTGCTCCCGGCTCTCTGCGCGTTTTTGAAAGCCACCGGGTGACTTCGGTCAGTGCGGGGTCAGGCTCCGAACAGGTCATGCTCGGTTATGTGCATCGGGGTGTAACGGGATCCGCCGCATACGACCGGGTCGTGTCAGCCATTCCCGCCCTTCGGCTCGCGGTCCTCTTCGACGAGCAGCAGCCGTCGGTTTCAGCACTGCTTCGCCAGATCCGATACTACCCGGTAGCTGTTGCCATCGTCAGGTATCGCAGGCAGGTATTCAAGAGCGACTGCCGGGCCATGATGTTCGACAACTCCGTTGCCCTGAGCAACGCCGGAGCTTATGGCATCAACGATCTCGACCTGGTGCGTTACACCTTCAGCGGAAGGGTATCGAGATCGACCGTCTCGGAATTCTCCGCACCTGAAGCGGTGGTTGGGCTGGGTGAGGAGATCACTGCCCCGTTTTTCAATATCCGCGGCAACCCCAGGGAGGCGTTTGTCTACCGTTACCTTCCCGAGGGATTGTGCGCCTACTCCTCCCGTCATCATCTGCTTCTTAAAAACATTGATCAGGAGCTCAGGAAAATTCCCGGCTTCGCCGCTACCGGCGACTATCGCCGCGGGGCCTCGATCGAAGCGTGCTTCAGGGCGGCCGGCGAATGCGTGGAAAAACTTACCGGAGGGTGATCATGAAGCCCCTTGCGCACCTCAGGGAGTTCATCAAGGACGGAACCATCGTCTCCCGCTCCAATACCAAGGCCGCCGCCCTGCTGGGTGCACCAGCCCATTTTTTCTTTTATTTCATCTTCAAATACGGATTTCACCTTCCGTACGAAAGCTTCGTCCTTCGCATGCTTGCCGCCACGCTCTGCCTGAGCATGCTCCTGAAGCCGAGGCTGCCGAAGTCCCTGCTTCCCTTTTTTCCCCTCTACTGGCACATTACGATCATCATCACCCTTCCGTTGATCTTCACGGTCAACCTTCTCATGAACAACTTTCATGAGCTCTGGCTGTACTGGGAGATCTTCATGGTCTTCGTGCTGATCATGTTCGTGCCGAACTGGCTGATCTTTCTTGTCGACCTCATCGTCGGCATCGTCGGCGCCATTGCCATCTACCTGCTCTCGACCCCCCGGGTACCGCTCGCCCCTGACTTCAACATTCCGCTCTGGAGCCTCGTCATTCTGTTTTCGATCGTCGCCGGCTATATGTTCAGCTTCAGCAACTGGCAGAGCATGAAAGCCGAGGCGCAGC
>JAAXXR010000009.1 GCA_013334335.1 Chlorobiaceae bacterium | reverse complement strand
CCGAAAGGGCGGTCGAGGTCGGTGTACGTGATCAATGAGCTGCTCGGCTACCTCAGGTCGAAATACAACATCAACTCCTGACCCTGCTCTTCTGCCCGGTGGCAGCAGGGTCAAGCGGGGTTAAGCGTCATCATCCCCGAATCCGTCACGGCACCAGGGCCAACCCTGAAGCGTGGAGCCGGAAATTGGTGCCCATTCCCGTGGACCCGCGAGCTCCACGCGGGCCAACACGCTCACCCTGCAGGTCTGGCTATCGTTGAACTGTTTTGTACATTCAGGTGTAGAGGCCTGTCGTCTTCACGGCAGCTGCTTTTTTCCCGGATTTCAATGAAACACGAGCGGCTGGATAAGCAGGATCCCAGGCGATGAGATGCCTGTGGCGACTGTTCCGTCAAGGGTTTGTTGATGCCGGCCAACCAATCTCAGGAGTCTGCAGCATGAAGAGCCCTAAAGAATGGCTCGTCGGAATGTTGATCGTCATGCTTCTTGGCGGATGTGCAACCGCCTACCAGCCGATCAGCCAGGACGGCGGCTTCTACAACCGGAAAGTTGCCGAAAACATCTACATCATCGGCTTCAACGGCAACGGGTTCACGAACAACCAGCGAGCAAACGATTTCGCAAGGCTCCGGGCCGCAGAAATCGGCGAAAAGCTTGGTTACACCCATTTCATTGTCGAGGGCACGCTGGACACCTCCAGGACCGAGATTGTCGATGCAGGGAGCACCACGACGACGACCGGGCGGGTCAGGGAGCACGGAAGTTCCGCCACCTATCGTGAAACGAGCACGACCAGGAACAACACGTACACGGTCTACCGGCCTGGTGTTGAAATCAGGGCGGTGTATTCCGAAGGTGTACCCAAAGGCCGTCATCTCGACGTATTCGTCATTGACGAGGTTATCCGGGAGGTCAAGGCGAAATACGATATGCTTCCCTGACACGCCGGTCGCACCGGCAACGACTGCTTTCCGGGAAGCGTGATTCCGAAGGGCACCTGACCTGAAGGAAGCTCCGCCTGGTGACGGTGCACCATCCATGGTCGGCTACCGCACCCGGAATCATGCACCTGCAATGTTCAGGTTGTCTTTCGGATCCGGCCAAAATCGGCAGCATGCCGGAAGGAGCGGGTCTCGATGAATTGCTCTCACAGGACGCTGTGGTGTCCGCATGTCGCTGAGGTTGCCGGAGTAGACGTATCCCGGCAGTCGTTGGAACTCTGCTGTTTTTGCCGTTCATTTCTCCTATGAGAGCAGCCAATTTCGATCTTCACGCCTACTTCACCCGAATCGGATTCGACGGCGATGCCGTGGCGGATTTTGCAACGCTGAAGCGGATGATGCAGTGCCAGCTCCGGTCGGTGCCGTTCGAAAATCTCGATGTGCAGGCAGGAATGGTGGTGTCGCTCGTTCCGGAGGAGCTGTTCACGAAGATCGTCGAGCGTGGCCGGGGCGGTTACTGCTACGAAGTGAACGGGCTCTTCGCGATGGCTCTCGCCGAGATCGGTATCCCCTACCGCTTTGTTGCCGCCCGGCCGATGACCTACAACGTGCGCCGTCCGAAGACGCACATGGCGATCGTGGCTGAAGCCGACGGGCAGCAGTGGCTGTGCGATCTCGGATTCGGCAGTTACGGTATCCGCGAGCCGATCAGTCTGAAGTGGCTCGACCGGGAGATCAGGCAGGATCACGAACTGTTCAGGATGACCATGACCTCCCGGAAGGAGTACCTGTTGCAGTCCTCGACAGACGGCGCCTGGAAAAACCTTTACGAGTTCGCTCTCCATCCACAGGAGTGGGTGGATTTCGAACCGGCCAACTTTCTGAACTCAAGGCATCCGGATTCGATTTTTGTGCGGAGCCTGATGGTCGTGCGGCAGACGGGGACGGGAAAAGAGGTGCTCACCAGCTATTCCTACAAGTCCGTTTCGGAAGGGGGGACGACAGAAAGAAAGATCGTGCCGGAAGAGATTCACGCCTTGCTGGAGGAGAAGTTCGGGCTGGTTCTCCGGCCCGGAGCTCCGGAGCAGGGAGCTGTACGTTCGTCCTGAATTCCGTGGCGTGGATCCGGGGCAGGGGGACGACTCTCCTTGAGGTGGCCACGCCGCCGCTGACCAGGGCAGCTCAGTTGAACTTGATCAGGCCGGCCGAAGCGACGGTTGCGGCTTTCAGGCTCTGGTGAAGTTTCAGGTTTTCCTCCCTTGAACTGGTGACCTCGATGATCGTCGATCTTCCGGCCTCCATCGCCGAGGCGAGGGTTTCGGCGAACTCCCGGTTGGTGCGCGGGTTGGCGTATCCGAGCCCGAAGGTTTCGGCAGCGGAGCTGACGCTGAAGCTCTGCGGGGTGGCGAAGCACGCTTCGAAGACATCCTGCTCCGTACTGACCGGAAGGAAGGAGAAGATACCTCCGCCGCCGTTGTTCAGTACGATGACGACGACGCGGTTCCAGGCATGGTTGAGCAGGGAGAGGGCGTTCAGGTCGTGCAGGAACGAAAGGTCACCAATGAGCAGGGCTACCGGTTTTTCGAGACCTGCCGAGAATCCCGCGGCAGTGGAGATGATGCCGTCGATGCCGCTGACACCGCGGTTGAGCGCGATTGGCACCGTCGTGCCTGACGACGGGGCCGCATAGGTGTCCATGTCACGGGCCGGCATGCTGTTCGACACGAACAGGCCGTGCTCCTTTCCGATGAGCCGGGAAGTGATCCGCGCAGCGGAGATTTCGTTGACCGGCATCTCCGGAGCGCAGGCGGTGCGTTCCACCGTGAGCGCAGCAGCCTCGAAGAACGGGTCGGGATCCATGCCGATTTTCGCTTTTCTGCTGCCTGCAAGCGCATCGGCCACCATCGACGGTGAGGCTTCGAGCGTCAGGGTGACGTTGTGATCCTCTCCGAATCGTTCCGGGTGTTCCCGGACGATGGCGTAGTGGCGGGGTTTCCAGTTGCGGATCGCCAGCCCGGGCTGCTTGCCGATCAATGGACCGCCGAAATGAATCACCGCGTCGGGACGGAACCGCCCGGTGAAGGCTTCCGACTGGAAGGCGAGTTGCCAGGGCCGGCAGTCACCCGACATCCTGATTCCCGAAGTGAGGTCGGCGAACAGCGGGATGCCGAGCGACAGGGCGAGCGCTTCGACGGCGTCGGCGTCGGTCGAACGGTCAATGCTGCCGGCGACGAACAGGGGATTTTCAGCGGATTCGAGGATCTCCCTGAGGGTGTCGATGCCTTCGGGAGAGGGCGTTTTTACCGGGAATTCGAAGCGGTTCCAAGGCTCTCCGGACTCGAGCCACCCTCTGACGGGGTCTACCCACTGATGGCCGAGGTCTGGTGCTTCGGGTACAAGCGGTTCGCGGAACGGTACGTTCAGGTGGACCGGTCCGGCAGGCGAGCCAAGGCTCTTCCTGACGGCATGCCCGGCGGTCGAAAGCAGCGATGCGAGCGGCGTGCAAGTGTCGGGCGCGGGGAGCTGGAAGCTCCATCGGGTAAAGTTTCCGAAGATCTCCTGCTGGCGGATGGTCTGGTTTGCCCCTGCTTCGAGCAGCTCGAACGGACGATCGGCTGACAGCACGATCATGGGGCGCGCGTCCGCCGAGGCCTCAACCACAGCCGGGAGGTAGTTGGCTACGGCCGTGCCCGAGGTGCAGACAAGGATGGCCGGCATGCCGGTGGCGCGGCTGTAGCCAAGCGCGTAGAAGCCTGCAGAACGCTCATCGGGGAAGAGCCTGAATCGTGCGCCCGGATGGCGTGCGATAGCGATGGTCAGGGGCGTCGATCGAGAACCAGGGGAGATGCAGAAAAAACCTGCCCCCTGCCGGATGAACTCCTCGACGAGAAGCTGGCTCCAGAGCGTGGTGACCTGCCTGTTGTTCATGTGGCCTGCTTCGTTATGGCAAGGATCTCTCCGATCTTCTGGTCTACCTCTTCCCATTCGGAATCAGGGTCTGAACCCTGCACCAGCCCTGCACCTGAGTAGATATAGACGCGATTCTCGCTGGCGAGCGCCGACCGGATGCCAACGGCGAACTCGGCAGCGTCCCTGCTGAGCCAGCCCACCGGTGCGGCGTACCATCCCCGGCAGAAGGGTTCGAGTGACAGGATCAGTTGCATGGACTCCTTCCGCGGCACGCCACCGACCGCCGGTGTCGGGTGCAGATGCCGAAGCACGGTGCTGTCGTTGCGGAATTCCGGTTTCAACGTTGCCATGCAACGGGTATAGAGGTGGGCGAGATGGCTGAGCTGCAGCACTTGCACGGTCTCCTCCATGTGGATGTCGCTGCAGACCGGTTGCAATTCACGGAGAATCGTATCCTTGACGAACCGGTGCTCCCGCACGTCCTTCTCGGAGTTGAGCAGCAGTTCGGATGCTGCGCTGTCATCGGCCTTGATAGCCTCCTTGGTCACGGTGCCGGCAAGGGCTTCGGTCAGGATACGGTCGCCGTCCCGCCGGTAGAGGCGTTCCGGAGTGAAGCTGAAGAATGCGCGTCCCTCTACCGGTTCGAAATAGAAGCGGTAGGTGGAACTCTCGGGGAAGGGGTAGTTCATCAGGAACCGGATGGCCGGTACCGTCGCCGAGAACTCGAGTTCGGTCTGACGGGCGAGAATCACCTTCTCCATCTCTCCGGATTCGAAGGTTTTCAGCGCTTGCCGACAGTTATCGATCCACTGTTCACGGTCGGGGCTGTACGATATTCTGATCAGATCCGGCAGTTCGGAGTCTGTCGGCAGGCAGGACGGATCCGCCGAGTCGATCGCATTGATGAGCCTGCGGTACAGGGCGTCGCGGTCAGCGCCGGGGGTCAGCCAGAGTGAGCAGGAAAGCGTCGTTTCCGATGGCGTTCCGGAAACCGTGATCAAGGGGAGGATGAACAGGCTCGGGCTGAATCCTTCCCAGAGGCGGTTCTGGGGCTGGAGGTTGTTGAAGCAGAAGCCACCGATATAACGCGCGTGGGGATTTTTCCCCTGCATGACCTGTTCCAGCAGGATGAAGCTCCGGTCGTTCGGACCGCTGACGGTCAGTTCGATGCGGTCGGCTTCGCCGATGCCTGCGATCCACTCGCTCTTTTCGCGGTTCATCCAGAAGAGGCGCGGGAAAAGGGCCTGACGGGAAAGCCATGAAAGGGCATCAGGTATGTCGACGACGACGCTGAAGCTTCTGAGGACAGCGCTGCGCTCCCAGGGTTCCGGCTCGGGCTCACGGAACGCGGCCGCAATTTTTTGCTTGAGGATGCCGAAAGCCGACGACAACCCTGAGGTCCCTTCGTCAGTTGGCGTTGTGGTGATGTTATGCAATTCAGTCATAAATCCCGTAAAATTCATGAACTCCAGGAGGGTACGGCATTGTTCCCGAAACGGTCCGGCCTGAAGCCGTTTCAGCCCGGTGCCCGATGCAGACCGTACTCATTTTTTTTCGTTTTGCCGGGGGCCGGATTGCAGGTGTCGTTCGAGGGCGACGGCAAGATAATTGTTTTTCTTTTCAAGCCATGTATGGATTTTCCTGGCTTCATCCATTCTTCCCGCCTTCATCTGGCAGATGGCCATGGTATACCAGGCTTCGTCGAAGGAGTAGCTGTTGTCGATGGCCTGACGGTATGAGCCGATGGCATCGTCGTAACGGTTGAGCTGGTAGTAGACGTTGCCGAGGTCGAAATGGCGCAACGAGTCGTCCGGGGCCATCTGAACCCGCCGTTGCATCCACGGAAGGGCGGCGGAGTAGTTCTTCAGGTTGAAATAGGCGGCGCCCATGGCGGAATATGCTTCATCGAGTCCCGGTTCGATGGCGATGGCACGGCGGTAGGCGTCGATGGCTTCAGTGAACTTCTGCTGGCGCGAATACTCCTTGCCGAGATTCAGGTAAGCCCGCGCGTTTTCCGGATTTTTCCAGACCGTCTGCTGAAGGTCGCGGATCTTACCCTCCTTGTTCTGGCACGCCGACAGGGCGGTGATGCAGGAGAGGATCAGGAGCATCCGGAAGAGGGCCCGGAAATTTCCCGGGTTACGACGGTTCAGCGTTGTTGCGAGATGGATCATAAGGTCTGCGGGCGCTCCCGGTAAATCATTTTCCTGAATCGGTTCTGTCTGTTCAAGGCCGGGCCGGCGTTCAGGAGATACGGCTTCCGGTATGTAGTCCAATATAGCGACTGGTTCATGTTTCTGCCAACCGATACGGATGCTTAAGCGTTCGCCCGTTGCTTGGCAGAACATGATAACGGTGTGTAGCCGCTTTGCTCGAAGGTATTTTTTATTCACCTTTCAGGTAGTGGGCAACCGACCAACCTAAACGACAATCAGGATCATGAAAACGGAAATTCACGTCACCGGCATGCGGTGTTCGGGCTGTGAGCTGCTCGTCACGGAAGCGCTCGAGGAGATGGAGGGGGTGGAGAAGGTGCGTGCGTCGTATGAGACCGGCGTCATTCAGGTCGAGTATGATGACGCACGGGTGGATCTTGCCGCCATACGGGCCGTCATTCAAGACCAGGGGTTCAGTGTGTCCGCCTGAAATGGAGAAAGCCCTTGCGCGATGCAAGGGCTTTCTCTTTGTCCGTGCGAACGGTGCGGAGCTGACGGGGCTCGAACCCGCGACCTCCTACGTGACAGGCAGGCGCTCTAACCAA
The DNA here is from genome assembly GCA_013334335.1 of Chlorobiaceae bacterium. Lineage (GTDB taxonomy): Bacteria > Bacteroidota > Chlorobiia > Chlorobiales > Chlorobiaceae > Chlorobaculum. The sequence continues at coordinate 44,473 of JAAXXR010000009.1, read as the reverse complement.
ACTGAGCTACAGCTCCGTTCCTTAATGGATGACTAAGGTAGTGAATAGGGCTTTTTTTTCCAAAAACATTTTTTTGTTTTCTGTCGGGTGCCCGGCCGGCGAGGTGGAAAACATAACTATATAACGGAGGGTCGCAGAAAGAACGGTGTGAGAATGCCGGGAGTTTTGTAATTTCAGCCGAATACAAGTGGCGAGTCTCCTGAAAAAGGACTTGCATTCGTTTGTAAACCCTAAAAATTTAAGCCCTTATGTCTGACTCTGACATTCGCAACTCGTTGACGATTACCGACAATCGCACCGGGAGGAATTATGAACTTCCCATCGAAGACGGAACTATCCGCAGTATGGATCTCCGTCAGATCAAGGCATCCGATGATGATTTCGGGCTTCTTGGTTACGATCCCGGGTATCTGAACACCGCGTCATGCAAGAGTTCGATCACCTACATTGACGGTGACAAGGGGATCCTTCGCTACCGTGGTTATCCGATCGAAGAACTTGCTGAAAAGAGCACGTTCCTGGAGACCGCCTACCTCCTGATCAAGGGCGAGCTGCCCGACAAGGAGCGTCTCGCGGTATGGACCTACAACATCCGCCACCAGACCATGGTCCACTCAAACGTGACCAAGTTCATGGATGGTTTCCGTTACGACGCGCATCCGATGGGTATTCTGGTCAGCACCGTCGGTGCGCTTTCGACCTTCTACCCCGACGCAAAGAACATTGCCGACGAAGAGTCGCGCAAGCTTCAGGTCAGAAGGCTTATCGGCAAGATCCCCACGATGGCCGCCATGAGCTTCCGCCACAGCCTCGGGCTGCCCTATGTGCTTCCCGAGACCGACCTCAGCTACTCCGGCAACTTCCTCTCCATGATGTTCCGAATGATGGAGCGCAGCTACAAGCCGAATCCGGTGCTCGAGAAGGCGCTCGATGTGCTCTTCATCCTGCACGCCGACCACGAGCAGAACTGCTCGACCAATGCCGTCCGCTCGGTCGGCAGCTCGATGGTCGATCCCTACTCGGCCATCGCCGCGGGTTGCGCAGCCCTGTACGGTCCGCTGCACGGCGGCGCCAACGAGGCGGTGATCCACATGCTCAATGAAATCGGTTCGATCGACCGCATTCCGGAGTTCATCAAGTCGGTCAAGAGCGGCGAGGGCCGTCTGATGGGCTTCGGTCACCGTGTCTACAAGAACTACGACCCGCGCGCCAAAATCATCAAGGAGATCGCTTTCCAGGTGTTCGAGGAGACCGGCAAGAACCCGCTGCTTGACATGGCCCTGGAGCTGGAACGCATTGCGCTCGAGGATGACTATTTTGTCAAGAGGAAGCTCTATCCGAACGTCGACTTCTACTCGGGTCTCATCTACCAGGCCATGGGCTTCCCGACCGACATGTTTCCGGTGCTCTTCGCGATCGGCCGCACCCCTGGCTGGCTCGCCCAATGGATCGAGCATGTCAAGGACCCGGAGCAGAAGATCGCCCGTCCGAGGCAGATCTATCTCGGCGAGGACGCCAGGACTTTCGTGTCGATCGAACAGCGTCCGAAGAGGCTTATCGACGAGAAGAAGTTCGGTATCTGCAGGCTTTGACTTGTTGCCGTCCGTGCCCGTCGAGGGCGGGCACGGCATGGCGTTTTTTTTATGGTGAATCTATCAGATTGCAAACATGTCAGTTACCAAGGAAGACGTTGCCTATATCGCCGAGCTTGCACGCCTGCGCTTCACCGAGGCGGAGCAGGAAAAAATGACCAGGGAGCTCAACATGATCCTGCATTATGTTGAGAAGTTGAACCAGGTCGACACCGAGGGAGTCGAGCCGCTCAGCAGTATCCATGACCAGTCGAACGTGTTGCGTGCGGATGTCGAACTGCCTTCGCTTTCCAATGACGAGGCGCTGAAGAACGCTCCCGACAGGCAGGACCGGTTCTTCAAGGTTCCCAAAGTCATCGGCTGAAACGCCGATGGCGGTCATCAGCCAGAAAGGGGATGGCGTCTGCCTCTCCGTGAGGGTCCAGCCCCGCTCGTCACGGAGCGGTGTTGCCGGCCTGTATGGCGAAAGCGTCAGGATCTGCCTGAAATCGGCACCGGTCGATGATGCCGCCAACCAGGAGTGCTGTGCGCTGCTGGCCAAACTGCTCGGCGTCTCACGCTCGAGCATCTCGGTCGTCTCGGGCAGAAGCTCCCGCAGCAAGATCATGAAAGTCGAGGGGCTTGCCGTTTCCGCCGTCGAGGCGGCGCTCTCACCTTATCTCGAAACGTTCGTACCGCCTTCACCATGAGGGTCGTCGTCCAGCGGGCCGGTCAGGCGAGTGTTTCGATCGGTGGAACCCTGCATTCGGAGATCGGCGCAGGTTTGCTGCTGTTCGTTGGCGTCGGTCGCGACGACTCCGATCAAGAGCTTGCCTGGATGACCCGTAAAATTATCAACCTGCGTATTTTCGAGGACCAGGCAGGTAAAATGAACCTGTCGGTAAAGGAGGTTGGCGGATCGATGCTCGCCGTCTCCCAGTTCACGCTCTATGCGGACGTCAGCCGGGGGAACCGTCCCGGATTTTCGGAGGCGGCATCGCCCGAAACCGCCACGATTCTGTTTGACCGCTTGGTTGACCTTCTCCGTGAATCGTCGGGCTGCAAGGTGGAAACCGGCATCTTCGGCGCAGACATGCAGGTCTCGCTGCTGAATGACGGTCCGGTGACCATCATACTCGAATCACCCCAACGCTGCTGAAGGAGTTCATGAACGCCGTCATCGTCATACCCGCCAGGCTCTCTTCGAGCCGATTGAAGGAGAAAATGCTGGCTGACCTGCAGGGCGCGCCACTGATCGTGCGCACCTGGCAGCAGGCCATGAAATCCAGGCTTGCCAGCCGCGTGGTCGTGGCTACCGACAGCGAAAGGATCGCCGGCGTGCTCCGCGATGCGGGTGCGGAGTTCGTCATGACCTCGCCCGATGCAGCCTGCGGCACCGACCGGATTGCCGAGGCCGCCGACATCGTGGGAGGGGATGTGTTCGTGAACCTGCAGGGTGACGAGCCCCTGATCGATCCGGGAACGATCGACCTGGCCATCGAGCCTTTTTTCCGGCAGGAGCCGCCACCCGACTGCACGACGCTGGTTTTTTCAATCGGCCCGGAAGAGCGGCACCTGATTGACGATCCCCATGTGGTCAAGGCGGTGCTGAACGCGAAAGGTGAGGCCATGTACTTCTCCCGCAGTCCTATTCCATACCGTCGCGAGCTTCTCGACGAGACGAGATTCTATCGCCATATCGGGCTGTACGCCTTCCGCGCCGACGTCCTCCGGGCGTTCGTCTCCCTTCCGCCCTCCATGCTTGAACGCACCGAATCGCTCGAGCAGCTTCGCCTGCTTGAGAACGGCTATCGAATCCGGTGCATCGAAACGGCCGTGGATACGCCGGGAGTCAATACGGAGGAGGAGCTTGAGGAGGTCCGCCGGTTGTTCATGAACCGTTTCCATCCGTGATTTCAGCGCGGCGGCTGCCGTCCTGGAACTCGATGCCGATCCTGTCGCCCGCTGCGAGCGATCGTCCCGAGGTCACATAACCATCCCTGTCCGATATGAGCGCGAAGCCGCGCTTCAGCACCCTGCGTACGTCGAGCATGGCAAGCCGGCCTGCGGCCGCGTCGAAGAGCATCTCGCGCTGCCGGAGTTTGTCCGACGCGGCCCTTGCGGCCTCTTTTCCGGTTGCCGCGAGCCGATCTTCCATCTGGTCGAGCATGAGCAGCGGACGGTTGAACGCGTAGCTGCCGCAGATCGAGTCCACCTGCAGCTGTGCGCCCGAGATCTTTCCCTCCATGAGGATCGCCTGCCTTCCCGCAAGGCTGTCAATGTGCCGAAGCAGTTCATCGCGGTCGGGGACGGCCCTTTCGGCGGCTATGGAGGGGGTTCCCGCACGAAGGTCTGCGACCATGTCGGCCACGGAGAGGTCGGTTTCATGACCTATCGCGCTGATGACCGGGATCCGCGACCGGAAAATGGCTTCGGCGACGGCCTCGTCGTTGAACGCCTGGAGGTCTTCGGCTGAACCGCCCCCCCTGGCCAGGATGATCACGTCGGGGCGGTGCTCCGGAATGGGCGGGTCGTTGAAGAAGCCGAGCGCGCGGATGACCGACTCGACCGCCCGCTCTCCCTGCACCTGCACCGGGTAGAGCAGCAGCGATGCGGCCGGGAATCGCCGTGCGAAGACGTCGCTCATGTCCCTGATGACCGCGCCGGTGGGCGAAGTGATCAGGCCGATCCTGGATGGAATCCGTGGCAGGGGCTTCTTGCGCCCGGGATCGAAATAACCGGCTTTGGCCAGCCGTGCGATGAGTTCGGCAAGGGCCTGTTGCTGTGCGCCCTGGCCGGTGCCGGAGATTGAGGTGCAGATGAGCTGGTAGCGTCCGGCAGGCGGGTACACCTCGAGACGTCCTTCTGCGATCACCTCGATGCCGTCCTTGAGCTCGAGCGGGAAGCGGCTGCGTACGCTTTTCCAGATCACGGCCGGCAACTGCGCCTCGGTGTCCTTGAGGGTCAGGTAGACGTGGCCCGAGCTGTGCTGCTTGCAATTGGAGATCTCTCCCCGGACCCTGACGCAGGGGAAGAGGCTCTCGAGCTCGTTCTTGATGGCCCTGGTCAGGTCGCTGACGCTTTGCGCGGCGGGGGTGCTCATGGTCTCCAAGGGGTTTGCGGTTCATGCCGTAACCGGCTGCTTTATGGCAAAGTACGGTTTTCAGGCCGCACTTCATCTCCGGACGCTCATCAAGTGTTATATTCGGAATGGGTTTCACAACGCACAATCCCTCTTGAATCCTATGGGTAGTCAAACGGCTGCGGATATTCTTGCCGTGCTTTCCGGCAACGACCGTACGGCGGCGCAGCATCGCCTGGACGCGTTTTCCGGCGGTGTCATAGCCGAGCTGCTCGACAGGGGTGCGCTCCGCGTTGAGGGCCTCGGGTCGTTTGCCGTCGTGCACGACCAGGCTTCCCGGGAACAGTCGCCGGATGGTATACGGTTTCTGCCGCCTCGCAACCGGCTCTCTTTCGATCTGCGTGCACCGGTCGCCGGGGATGCCGAAGCTATTGTTCGAGGTCGCATGGGCATCCCCGGCGATGAGTCGAAGCAGTTGGCGCTTGCTCTCTCCGCCTGCTTCAAGCAGTGCCGTCAGCTCGGAGTCAGCCTTGATCTGCGTGGCTTCGGTCTCTTTTCGACGCAACCGGACGGCTCATGGGGGTTCACTCCGACACCTGCTCTCGGCGAACTGCTCAATACGGCTTATGATGGCCTGAAGGCAATCGTGATGCCTGGGGGAGCGGCGGTCGTCCCAGGCAATGGCAGGAACTTCCTGAAACCGGCCGTGTTGATCACCGGTCTGCTGCTCTTGTGCCTCGGTGGCTATTTCGCGCTTCGCGCGCCGCACTCCGGTCGCGCCGGAACGGACTCCAGGCCGGAGCTGGCGGAAGTGGTCGCCAGCGTCGCTCCGCAATCGACGCCCGCTTCGCCCTCGAACGCTCCCGCTGCGGCACCGGATTCGCTCATCCTCGCCAAGGGGCACTTCACGGTTCTCGCTGCCACCTTCAGTTCCATGAAGGTGGCAAAAGAGGAGGCCGTTCGTTTTTCCGGATCCGGTCACCGGATCATGATCTGGCCGCTCCGCAGTGGTGGGCGACGCTACTTCAGGCTCGTTACCGGTGATTTCGCGGATTTTCAGTCGGCTCATGACAGCCTCATGGCGATGCGCGGCAGCCTGCCACATAACGCCTATATTCAGCAAGTGTATAAAAATGTCGTCATCTATGGAGAGAAAGGCCTGTAGTAAACTGCATCCGCAGTCGATGTGCCCGGCGTTCGGCGGGCTTCGCGTACTCATGCGTATCGACGGCACCCAGGTCTGCATGGCTGCCGACCAGGGCTGCCTGTACGGATTGACCTTCGTTTCCCATTTCTACGTTGCCCGCCGTTCGATCGTTTCGCCGGAACTCATGAACGTGCAGATCTCCGGCGGCACCATGATCGACGACCTGCGCAGGACGATCGAGTCCATCGCCGCCGATCCTTCAGTGCGTTTCATCCCGGTGGTCAGCACCTGTGTGGCCGAAACGGCGGGGATCGCCGAAGAGCTGCTTCCGAAACGGGTCGGCAACGCGGAGGTACTGCTGGTCAGGCTTCCCGCATTCCAGATCAGGACCCATCCGGAGGCAAAGGATGTGGCGGTCTCTTCGCTGGTCAAACGCTTCGGCGCGTTCGAAAAACCCCGGAAGGAGCGGTCGCTGGCGGTGATCGGGGAGATCTTCCCGGTCGACGCCATGATGATCGGCGGAGTCCTGCAGAAGATCGGGGTCGAATCGGTCGTGACCCTGCCCGGTGCGGACCTCGACGATTACGCACAGGCCGGTCAAGCAGCCGCCTGCGCGATCCTGCATCCTTTCTACGAGCGCACGGCTTCGCTGTTCGCATCGGCAGGGGTAAAGATCGTCAAGGGAAATCCGATCGGAGCCAACGCCACCGCGCAGTGGATCGAGCGCATCGGTGAAGCGCTCGGGCTCGATCCCGTCAAGGTCAGGCAGGTTGCCGAGGAGGAGCGGCAGAAGGCCAGGGAGGTCTTCGCGGGATTCAGCAACCTGAAGGGCTCGGTGATCGTGGCCGGTTACGAGGGCAACGAGCTGCCCCTGGTGCGCCTCCTGCTCGAGGCGGGGCTTGATGTTCCTTACGCCTCCACCTCGATTGCCCGCACCCCGCTCGGGGAGGAGGATCACGAGTTGCTTGCCATGCTCGGCACGGAGATCCGTTACCGGAAATATCTCGAGGAGGACGAGCAGGCGGTGCTGGACTACTCGCCCGATCTGGTCATCGGCACGACGGCACTGGACAGCTTTGCCAAGGAGCGGGGCATCCCGGCGATCTACTACACGAACAACATCTCGTCGCGCCCCATCTTCTTCGCCTCGGGGGCGGCGTCGGTGCTCGGCCTGATCGCCGGCCTGATCGGGAAGAAGGAGGTCTACCGGAAGATGCAGGAGTACTTCGAAGGGTGAAAAATGATCAACTCAGTCGAACCCGACCGAGCTGATGGAAACCAGAAAAGCCGGGGGATACCCGGCTTCTGGCTGAATTTCAAGGATCGGGGCTTTCGCTCAGACGGACATGATCTCTTTTTCCTTCTGGGTGATCAGCTCGTTGATCTGCTTCTCGTATTTATGCAGAAGGTCGTCGGCCTCTTTTTTGCCGCGGTTCTTGTCGTCCTCGTTGATCTGCTTGTCCTTTTCGAGTTTCTCGACTTCATGGATGAGGTCGCGGCGGAGATTGCGAAGGGCGACTTTTGAATCTTCCCCGAACTTTTTGGTCAGCTTGACATACTCCTTGCGGCGCTCTTCGGTGAGCGGCGGAATGCTGACCCTGATGGTCTGGCCATCGGCGGAGGGGTTGAGTCCGAGGTTGGCGTCCCGGATTGCCTTTTCGGCAGGTGAGACCATCGACTTGTCCCACACCTGCACGCTGAGGGTATGGACATCAAGCACGCCGATGTTGCCTACCTGCTTGAGCGGCATCTGCTGCCCGTAGGCCTCCACCTTGACCCGGTCGAGCAGGGTCGTGGTGGCTTTGCCGGTCCTGATCGAGGCGATCTCATGCTGGAAGGCCTCGATGGTTTTCTTCATTCGCGGCTCGAATTTCTGGATAACGTCTCTTCCTGTCATAACCGTTCAGTTGGTTTGATTCGCGGGAGGTGCGTTTACTGGGCGTTCGTTTTTGCTGCAGGCCTTGCGAAGCGTTTGTTGAAGCGTTCGACACGGCCGGCGGTATCGATGAGCATCTGCTTGCCGGTGTAGTAGGGATGGCAGCTGCTGCAGATGTCGACCTTGATGGTGTTTCTGGTGGACCTGGTTTCGAAGCTGGTGCCGCAGTTGGCGCAGTTGACCGTAACTTTCGTATACTTTGGATGAATCTCTGGTTTCATGACCTTTGGAATTTCGTTGCCCGGTTGACAATAAACAATTGACCTGAAATAAACTGAATTTTCTTTTAATTAACAAGCGGGCGCTCGGCGAACGGTAATTATCTGCGGACGGTACGCAATGGCGGCGATCTCTTCACTACAGGGCATCAAGGGGGTTGGACCGAAACGGGCGGCGGTTCTGGCCGAGGCCGGAATCCGGACGCTCGAGGATCTCTACGACTGCTTTCCCCGTCGTTATCTCGACCGGTCCGGGATACGAAAGATCGCAGAACTCGTCGACGGCCAGACCGTGACCGTGGTCGGAACGGTTTCCGAAACCCGTCTCGAAAACGGTGGCCGGGGGCGTTCGCGCTTCAGGGCAACGGTGGCGGACGGGTCCGGCGTGCTTGAGCTGACCTGGTTCCGCGGAGTGCACTTCTTTTCAAGGAGCATCGAGGCCGGGGACATGGTGGCTGTGCACGGCAAGGTGAGCTTTTTCGGACGGCGGCCCGGCATGCAGCATCCCGATTACGACCGCCTGGGGCGGCCCGGCGACGAGGGGCCGGGGGACGTGGAGCTGTTCAGGACCGGGGCGATCATTCCGATCTACCCGACCAGCGAATCGATGAAGCAGGCGGGGCTCAACTCAGCCATGCTTCGTATGATTGTGCACCGCGCCTTCCGGGATCTTCCGCCGGTGTTCGAGGAGCACCTTGACCGGGAGACGATCGAGGCTAACGGGCTCATGTCCATCGGCGAGGCCTACCGCCAGATCCATCTGCCGGAATCCGCCGTGGCGCTTGAGCGGGCAAGGTACCGGATGAAGTGGAGCGAGCTCTTTTTCTACCAGCTCTTTTTCGCCCTGCGCAGAGCCCAAGAACGCCGCGGTCCGTCGGCTGTTCGTTTCGACCACTCCGGCAGGACAACCGCTGGCCTCCATGCGCAGCTGCCGTTCGAGATGACCGGCGCGCAGAAGCAGGCGGTCAGGGAGATTTACCGCGATCTTCGGAGCGGTCGCCAGATGAACCGGCTGCTGCAGGGGGATGTCGGCTCCGGCAAGACCCTGGTCGCGCAGTTCGCCATGACCCTCGCATCGGATAACGGGGTGCAGGCGGCCTTCATGGCGCCGACCGAAATACTTGCCTTTCAGCACTACATGGGGATGAAGCGCTCGCTCGAGCCGCTCGGCCTGAAGATCTGCCTCCTGACCGGAAAGCAGGGCAAGCGGGAGCGTCAGGCGTTGCTCGCGGGCATCGGGAGCGGGGAGTTCGATATCGTGGTCGGCACCCATGCGATCATCGAGGGAGAGGTGCGTTTTCACCGCCTGGGGCTCGCGATCATCGATGAGCAGCACCGTTTCGGGGTGATGCAGCGCAAGGCCCTGCAGGACAAGGCCGGCAACCCGCATGTGCTCCTGATGACCGCGACGCCGATTCCGAGGACCCTGACCATGGGGGTTTACGGGGACCTTGATGTTTCGGTGATCTTCGAAATGCCGGCCGGACGCAGCCCGATCCGCACCAGACTGTGCCGCGAGGAGGAGAAGCCGAAGCTGTTCGGTCTTCTGCGCGAGGAGATCCGGCAGGGGCGGCAGGCCTACATCGTGTATCCTCTTGTCGAGGAGTCAGAGAAGCTGGACCTGAAAGCGGCGACCGAGAGCTACGAACAGCTCAGGGGGGAGGTGTTTGCCGATCTCCGGCTGGGGCTGATCCACGGGCAGTTGACGCCGGCCGAAAAAGAGCGCGTCATGGAGGGGTTTCGGCTGGGAGAGATCGACCTCCTGGTGGGGACGACCGTAATCGAGGTCGGCGTGGACGTCCCGAACGCAACGGTCATGGTGATCGAACATGCCGAACGGTTCGGCATATCGCAGTTGCATCAGTTGCGCGGGCGAGTGGGCAGGGGGGTGCACAGCTCTTCCTGTTTTCTCGTATATTCAAAGCTTTCCGGTGACTCGCGAGAGCGACTCCAGGCCGTCGCGTCGACCACCGACGGATTCCGGCTGTCGGAGATCGACCTGCAGATCAGGGGCGCCGGGAACCTGCTCGGCCGGGAGCAGTCCGGTGCGGTGAGCGGTCTGAGAATCGCCGACCTTCTTGCCGATGCAGGGATCCTGCGCTCAGCCCGAGTTGCCGCCTTCGCTCTCGTCAGTCGCGACAACCGGCTCGAACAGCCGGCCCATGCCGCGATCAGGGCCTACTACCATGGGCGTTTCAGGAAGCGGGTGGAGCTGGCGGACGTGGGATAGTGGAAACTGGATAATTGATAATTGATACTGGTTAATGGAGCGTGAAGGGGTGATGGTGGAAACCGGGAGACTGCTGTCGGCAAAGGACCGCCGGAGCTTATGAAGGAGCTGCTTTCGGGAGTGGTTGTCCGCACAGGCGGGGCATCGTACATCGTCGAGTGCGAGGATGGCCGTCTGGTCAGGTGCAGGACCGTATCCGGAACTGAAAGTGACAACGTGGGCACCAGTCTTGTTGCCGTAGGCGACCGGGTGACCTTCAGGCCCAAGAGTTCCGCTACGGAGATGCCGGAAGGGGTCATCGACCATGTTGAGCGCCGCAAGAGCGCCCTCTGCCGGCGGCGCGACCTGCGCCGCAACCGCAGCAAGGAGCAGGAGCAGGTTATCGCGGGCAATATCGATCAGCTCGTGGTCGTCTCCTCAGCCTTCGATCCGCCGCTGAACCGTCGCCTGGTCGATCGCTACCTTGCGTTTGCCGAATCCGAGCATCTTCCGGTGCTGCTTGTCGTCAACAAGACCGATCTTGCCGAACCGGAGCTGCTCGAAAAGGAGCTCGAAACCTATCGGAAGCTTGGCTGCAGGATCTGCTCCGTCAGCGCGGCCAGAAGAACGGGTCTCGATGAACTCAGGGAGCTTCTCAGGGATAGGGTTTCGGCATTCAGCGGGCACTCCGGCGTGGGCAAATCGACCCTGATCAACCTCCTGGTCGGCAGGCGGGAGCTGAAAACAGCGAGGATCAGCTGGAAGACCGGCAAGGGCGTTCACACGACCAGCAGTGCGACCATGCTGCGGCTCCCGGAAGGCGGTTACGTCATCGACACGCCGGGCATCCGCGAGTTCAACCTGTCGGGGATCACCCGGGAGAACCTCCGGTTCTATTTCACCGAGTTTTTGCGATATATGCCCGATTGCAACTTTTCGTCATGTACGCACACGGTCGAACCCGGCTGCGCGGTGGTGAAGGCAGCCGGCAACGGCCAGATCGATCCGGAACGGTACGAGAGTTACCTTGCCCTGCTCGAAACGCTTGACGAGTGACCGGTTCGCACTGCGGGCCCCCAGGACGGCGCTGACGGCATGAGCCTGGCATCCGCACGGCTCAACCGATGCTGAAAAACGGAAAAGACAACTTCAGGCAACTTCTGACACATCAATCATCCATGCTCGATATGATCGTTACCATCAATCCGGCGACCGGGGAGCATCTTTCCGAATATCCCGTCATGGGATCGGGCGAAATCGACCGGCTGCTGCGTCAGGCTGACCTCGTGTTCCGGGGTTGGCGATCGACCGGCATGGAGCGTCGCCGCACGCTCCTGAACCGGCTTGCAACCCTTCTGCGGAAACGTCAGGCGGAGTACGCACGCCTGGTCAGCCTCGAAATGGGCAAGCCGTTCGCGCAGGCTGCCGCAGAGGTGAACAAGTGCGCGTGGGTGTGCGACTACTTCGCTGAGCATGGGGAAGCCTTCCTCCGTCCGGAGGAGCATGACCTTGACGGGGCCAGGGGGGTGGTGAAGTTCGAGCCGCTCGGGGTGATCCTCGGGGTGATGCCCTGGAATTTCCCATTCTGGCAGGTCATCCGTTTTGCCGCGCCGGCCGTGATGGCTGGAAACGGTGTTGTCGTCAAGCATGCGCCGAACGTGACCGGATGCGCCATCGCCATCGAAACACTGTTTCGTGATGCCGGATTTCCGGAGCATCTGTACGGTGCGGTTCATGTCGCTCCCGAGGAGGTTGACCGGATGACCGGCTTCATGATCGACCATCCTGCCGTCAGAGCGGTGTCGGTGACCGGAAGCACGGGTGCCGGAAGGGCGGTCGCTTCGAAAGCAGGGCGGGCCATCAAGCGCAGCGTGCTCGAACTCGGAGGCAGCGACCCCTACATCGTGCTGGATGACGCCGATCTCGTCCAGACGGTTGATTTCTGCGTCGCGGGCCGGTTGCTGAATGCCGGACAGAGCTGCATCGCGGCCAAGCGTTTCGTGGTGCAATCCGGCGTGATCGCTGAGTTTACCGGAATGCTGGTGGAGAAAATGCGCCGGGCGGTCATGGGTGACCCGCTCGACGACGGGGTGGAGGTCGGCCCTATAGCCCGCGCCGATCTGCGCGACCTGGTGCATTCGCAGGTTGAACGCAGCGTCGAGGCCGGGGCGCAGCTGCTGTGTGGCGGGGCGCTTCCGGATGGTGCCGGCTTTTTCTATCCCCCGACGGTGCTTGCCGGCGTCCGAAAGGGGATGGCTGCATGGGAGGAGGAGATTTTCGGACCTGTGGCGACCGTCATCGAGGTTCGCGACGACGACGAAGCCGTCGAGGTTGCCAATGACAGTGACTACGGTCTCGGTTCAGCCGTTTTTTCAAGCGACATCGGGCGTGCGCTGGACATTGCCGACCGGCTCGAGACCGGCAACTGTTTCATCAACTCGATGGTCAAGTCCGACCCTCGCATGCCGTTCGGCGGGGTAAAGCTTTCAGGATATGGCAGGGAGCTTTCGCATCACGGCATCCGCGAGTTCGTCAACATCAAGACGCTTGTCCTGCCATAGCGGCAACCGAATCATTGAGGGGGAGCTTTACCGGGAGCGTCCCGGGAAAACAACGGCACAGGATCTTTCGGAGAGTGGTGATGCCGGAGCGTGGAAGCTGACGAAGTGGAACATGCCAAGCCGAAACGTACGGCGTTCCCGGTGCAGATGTCGCCTCGGATTGAAATCCGGGGCGACATCTGCCTGCAAGGAGGGTTACTGCTCGGCGGCGAGTTCGGAAAGGTAGGTCTTGATCGACTTGTGCTTGTCGAGATTCAGCTTTTTGTGCATCCGGTAGCGGATACTCTCCATGCCTCGCGTCGAGATGCCGATCGATCGGGCGACCTCCCTCGTGTCGTAATTCAGTTTGACCATCAGGCCCACCCGCAGTTCCCGCTGATTGAGGTTCGGGTGTTTTTTCTGCAACTTCGAGAGGAACTCGGAGTCTCCGGCCGTGAGCTCCGTTTTGAGCCGCTTTTCGGTCAACTCCGTTTCGAGCATGTTCTGGCACTGGTCGATCATGCGCTGCTTGACCGGCAGGTCGATATCCAGGGACCTGATCTGCTCATGGAGCTGGTGCAGGGCGGTTGTTTTTTCGCCGATCGCGGTTGAAATCCTCGTGAGTTCCATCTCCTGCGAAGAGATCCTGGATTTGAGGGATGCCCGTTCCTGTTCGTGCTGCAACAGCTCTTTCCTGTTCAGCTCGATCTGTGCGTTGAGCAGAATGATTTTCTGGGTGATCCGCTGCTCATAGTCGTTCTTGAGCCGGAGCATCTCTTTCTCGTGAAGCTCTTCCCTCGACTGCAAGTCGCACTGCATGTGTTCGAGGGCCTTGAAGTAGGGATAGAACCTGTTGCCTGCCGGAGGAAGGAACACCTTGTGGTTGAGCATGTTGAGCCACGAGATTCTCGCCACGGCGGCCAGGAACTCTTTTTTGAGCACGATTTCCTCGTCGTCCGGCGGAGCTTCCAGCTCCTCGGTGTGGGCCTTTCCCGTGCGGTAGGCCATGATCGTCTCGATCGCATCCCGGTAATTTGTCCTCAGCAACACGGTCATGCTGTTTGGCGCTATGGCGGCGAACGACTCGATCAGGATCTGGCAGGAAGGGTCGATGTTGTAGAACACGACCACAGAAAATGACGGGCCCCAATGGTAGATGAGGTCGTTGATCCCCTGCTTGTAGTCGTAGGAGATGTCGTTGATGTTGCTCATGTCCCAGACGAGGTACAGGGGCTGGTCCGGAATTTTACTTTCCCTGAGTACTGTTTTTACGAGATTGTTGCTCAGGTTCTGCAGCATCACCGGATGCCTTGACTCGATAAAGGCGTGGAAGATGTCATTGCCGACAAGTTCAATGCGCTTGAGGTAGCCGGGCTGTTCTTCTTTCCAGTGTGGTTTAGCAGTAATCGGCAGGCCGGAGTATGGGCAGGTTTTCATTGCGGTGTTCCATATCGTTGTTTTTACTGTATATGATACACCTGTCATGAAGTGTCATTAGACGTAATGATGCAGGTGTTAAATCATGATAACCATTAACGTGGTTTATTCCAAGGATATTACTGAGGTGCGCGGGGACTGTCGTATAATCGGCTCTGACCTGGCGGTCCTGAATCCTGAGCCCTAAGGCGCATGTTCGATCTCTTCTCTCCGATCAGTGTGATTTTTTTCGTATTGTCACTCTTGCCGATATTGATCACATCGGCGATGACTCCGGTCAACGGATGACCGGAGGCCCCTACGGTGCCTCATGATTTTTCCTCTGCGGCCCCTCCCGGTGGGGCAGGGGCGGTCGTGCGGTTCTTCGGGGCGCATCCCCAACAAGTTATCTCCGTTCGAGTTTTCCGGAATACGCCATGCCAGTCAGGATTCTGTTCGTCTGTTATGAAAACATCTGCCGCTCACCAATGGCCGAAGGGATGTTCCGGCATTTGACCGTTGTGCACGGTGTTGAGGATCGTTTCGATACGGCGTCCGCCGGAACGGTCTGTTACCAGACGGGCTCCTTTCCGGACCCGAGGGCGGTCAGGGCGGCTGGCCGTTACGGGATCGACATCTCGGACAAGAGGGCGCAATGCATCCATGACCTCGACATGAACGGATTCGACCGGGTGTTCGTCATGGACCATGAAAACCACAGGGATGTGCTCGAAACGCTCGACGGCCGCAACGGACCCGGCGTCCACCTGATGACCGAGTTTGCGGCCGACGGTGCCGGCCATGAAATTCAGGATCCCTATTACGGTTCCGAAGAGGGGTTCGACAGCACCCTGGCAAGGCTGGCCGGGTGCGCCGCAGGCATTCTTGTGCGTTTGCAGGAGGAGTACGGGATCGTTCTGCCGGCTGCAGGAGTGCGCTGTCGCAACGAAACCATTCAATCCTACGGCCATGGTTTCGGAAGATAGCTACACGTTCATCTTCAACCCGGCTGCCGACAAGGGGCGCGCGGCCGGAAAGGCAGGGATGCTCAGGCAATCGCTCGAGTCGTTCGGGCGGGCATCGCTTTGCGTTACCCGTTTTCCCGGTCATGCGGTCGAACTGGCGCGTGAGGCTGCGGGGAACAGTACAACGCTGATTGCCTGCGGTGGCGACGGGACGCTCAACGAGGTGGTCAATGCCGTTGTCGGCACCCCGGTCAGGATCGGTATCTTTCCGGTCGGGTCGGCCAACGATTTTCTGAAAACCCTGCGTCCTTCGAAAAGAAGCCTTGAAAACGCCCTTCGCGGGCTTGCGGTCGCCGGCAGCCGCCGGATCGATCTCGGGCATGTGGAGTTCGGCGAAGGCAGCTCCAGGTACTTCGTCAATTCGATCGGCATCGGCCTGACCGGAAGAATCGCGCGAACGGTCAAATCGGCGACCTGGTTGCGCGGAGAGCTGTCGTACGCCTATGCCCTGGTCAGCGTGCTTTTAGGTTATGCACCGGTAAAAATGCATATTGAAATCGATACTCCGGGAGGCGTTATCAAGATCCAGGAGCCGGTGTTCGCCTTTTCGGTTTCCAACGGTGCGGTCGAAGGAGGAAAGTTCAGAATCGCCCCCTTCGCCGACCCGGGTGACGGCCTGCTTGATGTCTGTATCCTCAAGGCGATACCGAAGTGGCGCTTTCCGGGCTATGTGCTGAAGTACATGAAAGGGACGCAAGTCGACGACCCGAACGTCCTGTACTGCACGGCGTCGGCCATCAGGGTGTTCATGACGGATGCCGATTCGATGCACATGGACGGTGAGGTTTTCGAACAGGTCGGGGGATCGATCTCTATCTCCGCCGTGCCGCGGGCCGTCGAAATGCTGTGTGATCCCTGACAGCCGCCAATCATTCGTTGTGTTCATATGCAGGTTATCGTATTCGAAGATGAGAAGGTTTCCCGCTTCCTCCCGCTTGTCGGGCTGAAGCCGGTCTACGGCCTTTTTTCAGGCATCATGTCACTACGTGAACGGTTCGAGGCGGCAGCAGAAGGCCGGGTGCGCCTGAGCTGGCATCTGCGCCGGCATATCGCCCCGTGGTTCCTGGAGATGAATCCGGGTGCCCTGGTGAATGTCGCTGTCGAAGACGAGCTGTTGCTGGTCAACGGCCGCCTCGTGTGCGATGATCGCGTCATAGAGCTGCTGTCCGGTACCGGATTGCTTCCGGGTCAGGGGGTTGTTCAGGAGGGTAGTCTGGTCGCCTGCCGTATCAGAACCGCTGAACTCGCTCCTGAGAACGGGGTGCTTCCCGAGGTGATCGACGGCATGTCGCTCGCCCGTTCGCTGTCATGCGTCGAGGGTACCGGATATGTCCTGTTCGAGAACCTCTGGGATCCGGTTGCGCTCCATCCCCGGCTGTTGCAGCTCGACCGGGCATTGCTGCCTGTCGGCCGGATCGATGGCGATGTCCATCCCTCCGCTGTCCTGGTCAATCCCGCGGCCATCTCCGTCGCCCGTGGGGCCGTGGTCATGGCCGGAGCGGTCCTGGATGGCTCGGAGGGGTACATCCATATCGGCGAGGGCGCGGTCGTCGAACCGCAGGCGGTGCTGATGCAGAACGTCGTGCTTGGCCCAGGATCGAGGGCGAAGATCGGCGCGAAAATCTACAGCAACGTGTATGTCGGCAGCCACTCGAAGGCTGGCGGAGAGATCGAGGACTCGCTTATCGAGCCCTTCGCCAACAAGCAGCATGACGGATTTCTCGGACACTCCTATATTTCCTCCTGGTGCAACCTCGGCGCTGCGACCAATACGTCCGACCTGAAGAACAACTACAGCAAGGTCAGTCTCCTGGTCGGAGAGCAGCAGATACCGACCGGGCTCCAGTTTCTCGGTCTGCTCATGGGCGAGCACTCGAAATGCGCCATCGGCTCGCTCTTCAATACCGGAACGGTCGTGGGTACCTCAGCCAACATATTCGGCAGCGGCATGCCGCCGAAGTATGTCCCGTCGTTCTCCTGGGGAAATGGTCATCCGGCGTTCTCGCCCTGCAGGGTCGACAATGCCCTGGAGACTGCCCGGCGGGTCATGGCGCGGCGGCGCATGGTCATGAGCGGGGCCTATGAGGAGATGTTCCGGGCGGCATGCGAGGACGAACCGTTGCCGGGCGCATCATTGTAAACATTACTCTGCTTATCCGCATGATTCTTGTCATAGACAATTACGATTCGTTCACTTACAACCTTGTACAGTACATCGGGGAACTTGGGGCCGAAACTTCGGTCTGCCGCAACGACGAACTCACCGTCGAGGAGGTGCTTGCACTCGAACCGGAAAAGATTGTCATCTCGCCCGGACCGGGCACCCCGGAGGATGCCGGCATTTCGGTGCCGCTCATCAAGGCCGTGTGCGGCCGCATCCCGCTGTTCGGTGTCTGCCTCGGGCACCAGGCGATCGGCGAGGCGCTTGGCGGGCGGGTCATTCGCGCCGGCAGGATCATGCATGGCAAGATCTCGCTCGTCTATCACGATGGACAGGGTGTTTTCCGCGGACTCGAAAACCCGTTTCCGGCCACCCGATACCATTCGCTCATCGTCGAGCGTGAAACCCTGCCTGCCGCCCTGACGGTGCGGGCTTGGACCGAAGACGGCATCATCATGGGCATGGACTCGACGGAGCTCGGGCTCTACGGCGTCCAGTTCCATCCGGAGTCGATCATGACCACGGAGGGTCATCGGCTGATCAGGAATTTTCTGGAGATCTGACCTCTCATGACAACTCAAGAGCACATGCCGCCGGGAGAGGAGGCGCGTCTGCCGGGAATCGCCGGTGAGTTTACGCACAAGTCCCAGGATGGCAGCGAGTTCATGGCTGATGGCTGGCGAGTGTTCAAGATCATGGCCGAATTTGTGAACGGGTTCGAGACCATGTCAAACATCGGACCGGCCGTTTCGGTCTTCGGGTCGACCCGCATCAAGGATTCCGATCCGGAATACCGGCTCGCAGAGACCATGGGACGGCTTCTTGCCGAAGCCGGCTTCGCCGTTGTGACCGGCGGCGGTCCCGGTGCGATGGAGGCGGCAAACAAAGGTGCCCAGCAAGCCGGTGGCGTTTCCGTGGGGTTCAACATCACGCTTCCCAACCAGCAGAAGCCCAACCGGTACATCGACCCGGACAAAATGGTCACGTTCCAGTATTTTTTTATCCGGAAAGTCATGTTTCTCAAATACTCCCAGGCTTTTATCGTTCTGCCGGGGGGGTTGGGTACGCTCGATGAGTTCGCCGAGTCCGTCAATCTCATCCAGACCCGGAAAAGCCAGAAATTTCCGGTGATCATGATGGGATCGGACTACTGGGGCGAATTTTACGGATGGATCCGCAGGAGCATGCTGGCCGAAAAGGGGTTCGTCGACGAAGCTGACCTCGATTTCATTTTTCTCGAGGACGATCCCGACCGGGTCGTATCCATCATCAGGGGATTCTACCCCGGCGGCTACAGCATCAATTTCTGAATTCAGTCTCCCCATCCCGGCTCAACGATTCGGGCTGAATTTTTTGTCTTTGGTCACGGTTCATTATCCGGACTCCGGGCCCAGTCGAGCAGGAGTTTCCGTTCAGACTTGGTCAGTGCCGGACTCGGGAATCCCGGAATCGGCGCGTGACCGGAGAGGTTTGACGAAAGCAGGAGATTCCGGATCGCTTTTTTCGGCGAGCCCTCTTCGGCGCCCGACGTCGTTGACGTGTCCGAGATGTTCATGGCTATCCTTGCGCGGTGCACGTCATGGACGACATACCAGGAGAGCGGTGCGACGTAAGCGGTTATCGGCCATTGTGTCTGGTCGGAATGGCACTGACCGCATTTGCTTTGCATCACGCTTCGTACCCCTGGCGGCAGGCGCACTGGCCTGGTGACCGGCGGGTTGATGCGGTCGAGCGGGATGAACTGGCAAAGCATCGTCACGATGATGATCCATCCGGCAATGGTGCTTCTTCTCTGGTCCATGCGTTTTCGTTCAGGCCTTTATGGTGAGTTTGTTATGGAAATTGATATAATTAAGTGAAATCATGGCGGAGCGCCCAGTGGTTATCCTTGATTTCACTATTTAACAATTGTTTCCCTGCCTGGTCACTGCTGTTCCCGGCTGAAGAGAAATACGTAAATATGTTCAAAACCTTAAGTGTCAGCGATGATTTTTCCCTGTGAAAAAGCCGTCTGGTATTATCTGCCGCAGATCAGGGCCGATCTCGCCAAGGATCTGGTCAAGACCGGCATGACCCAGTCGAGGGCCGCCAAGCTTCTTGGTGTTACACCTGCGGCGGTCTCCCAGTATCTCCACAAGAAGAGGGGTGGACAGAACATCAAAAGTCGCGATTACCGTCACGAGATAAAAAATGCCGTCGAAAAACTCTGCGCAGGAGCGGTCGAAAGCGAACTGCATGGCATTGTCTGCCGGTGCTGCCAGATACTGAAGAAGGACGACGTCGAAGTGAGCGGTGCCTGCAACGACAAGTAAGTAAATCCTTAGCATATGCAAAGCAGTAGAACAACTGCCGACGCCGGAACTGCCGTGGAGGGG
The DNA here is from genome assembly GCA_013334335.1 of Chlorobiaceae bacterium. Lineage (GTDB taxonomy): Bacteria > Bacteroidota > Chlorobiia > Chlorobiales > Chlorobiaceae > Chlorobaculum. The sequence continues at coordinate 24,793 of JAAXXR010000009.1, read as the reverse complement.
TTCGGGGGCGCGGCTCTCTTTACCATTTTCGCCATTGTTGCAGGGTTTGCCGTCGAATGGCTGACCGCAGGAAGCGGCATTGTCATTCCACGCTGGCCGGTGAATTTCCTGTTTCTCGCGGCCTTCGCCAGCGGGATCGTCGCCGTTGGCCTCGGCATGCGGGATCGGCCCGTGGTCGCGTGGATGGGGGGGATTCCGGTCGGACTCAGCCTGATCGTCGGCCTTGCCCTCTTGTCGTTCATTGGTGGGTTCCTGCCCCAGGACCCCGCGCCTGCAGGCTCGATGGTCGCCAGGTTGCGGCTGAACAGCATCTTTTCGAGCTGGCCGTTTGCCTTCGTGGCTTTTCTTTTCCTTGGTAACCTGGGGTTTTCGCTGCTCTGGAAAACCATTCCGTTCCGGCCGGCCAACCTCCAGTTCATCCTGTTTCACGGCGGGTTCTGGATCGCACTCTCCTGCGGTCTCCTTGGCAGTTCCGACCTGCAGCGCCTGGTGATACCGCTCTACGAGGGACAGGAGAGCGGCGTGGCCTATGAAATGCCCAGCGAACAGCCGCTCCGGCTGCCCTATTCCATCTATCTGAAAGACTTCGAGATCCTTGAATACGTGCCCCAGTTCGCCCTCTACGACCCGTCGACCGATCAGGTTATCGACGAAAAATCCAGAATGGTCCCGGAGGTGCGCAAGGGTGCCCGTGCCGTCTGGCCAGGCATCGTTTCGGCAACCGTCTTGGACTTTCTTCCCGATGCCGTCCCCGGAAAGGACGGTAACCCGGTGCTTGCTGCTGAGGGGCACAAGGGAGTGCCGTTCGCACGGATTCGCGTCGAGCTCGAAGGACAGCCTGCCGTCGAACAGTGGATCAACGGCGGCGGCCCGGGGATCAATCCGCAGTTTTTCCCGGTCGGCAACTATTTCATCGTCATCGCACCCGGCCAACCGAAGGCCTTCTCGTCGAGCGTCCTGATCCGCGGGAATGACGGCCAGCGGAGGGTGGCAACTCTCGAAGTCAACAAGCCGGTCGATTTCCAGGGCTGGAAGCTCTATCAGATGGGGTACGACGAAAAAGCCGGCCGATGGTCGACCATGAGCCTCGTCGAGGCCGTCAACGACCCCTGGCTCCCGGCCGTCTATCTCGGATTTTTCATGATCATGGGCGGGAACCTGCTCTTTTTCTGGAAAGGAATCAAAAAAATGGAGGCGGCATGACTCTGGTTGAATTTCCGGCCATCGCCATGGCTGCCGTCGCCTGTTGGGTACTGGGCAGCCTCTTGCAGATTCCGGCAGGGCGGTCGAAGCCTGTTGCCGTCTTCTCCTGGACACTCTTCGTCGGCGGTTCGGCGGTGCTGGTCTGGTTTCTCGTCTCCTACTGGATCGCCCTGGAGCGTCCTCCGCTGAGGACGCTTGGCGAAACCCGTCTCTGGTATGCGACCCTGATCCCGCTTGTCGGCTTCCTGGTCGAGTACCGCTGGGGCATACGGTGGCTGAAATATTACTGCATTGGCCTTGCCACCCTGTTCCTCGGCATCAACCTGCTGCATCCCGACGTCTTTCAGAAGGCGCTCATGCCCGCGCTGCAGAGTGTGTGGTTTGTGCCGCACGTCGTGGTCTACCTGGTTGCCTATGTGCTGCTTGCAGCCTCTTCGGTAGCAGGATTCCACAACCTGTGGCTGCAGTACCGCAACAAAAGCTCGAAGGTCTCGGAGTCGATGTCGCATTACCTGGCCCTGCTCGGCTTTGTGCTCCTCACCTTCGGCCTGGTTTTCGGTGCGCTCTGGGCCAAGGAGGCCTGGGGGCACTACTGGACCTGGGACCCCAAAGAGACTTGGGCCTTCATCTCCTGGCTGGCTTACCTCGGGTACCTGCACCTTGTGGCGAGAAAGACCAGGGTGACCACCCTGCAGTGGTACCTCGGTCTGGCATTCCTTGTCCTGCTGGTCTGCTGGTTCGGCGTCAACTACCTTCCCTCCGCGCAGAACAGCGTCCACACCTACTCCGGATGAAGAAAGCCGTGCGCTTCTGGGGTCAGGCCTTGCAAAATTTGCATTTTGAGATGCAAATTTTGCAAGGCCTGACCCCAGGATTTTACAATTCCACGATCAGGTGTGCGTCGGTCGAGTACCCATGCAGCACCTTTTTCAGGTCGCCGATGAGCCCTGGCCCGTATTTGTTGAGGTAGTAGAAGATGTTGATGACCCGCTCCTGCGGTTTGCTTTCCGGGAAGAGGTTCAGCTCTGCCTTGTCAAGCTGCTGTAGCAACTCTTCATGTTTGCGCCTTCCTGCCCGGTAGGTTTTTTCCCTGATGCCATCAATGATTTTTGCTATCTGTCCGGTCGAGGCGGCAAGGACTGGCTGGAGCGTCGGGTCCATTTTGACAAGCATCGGTTCGAGCTTCGACAGGGTTTTGGCGACTTCCGTTCCGGTTTGCTCGAACAGGAGGTCGATGTCGTGGTTTTCGGCTCCTGAAACCATGGATTTGCGAAGCTGGTGCAGGTCTTCGAAGGTGGCGTCGTAGACCTGCTTCCTTGAAAAGCTCGGCCGTCCGGTCACCTTGAGCACCCTGTCCATGGTCCTGGTCACCTTGGACTCCACCAGGGTGAAGCTTCCCCTCGGCATGACGAACGGCATGACCAGCCCGAAGCGCTCGTAGGCCTTGCGGTACTGGGCCAGGTAGCTGACCTCCCCGGGACCGGCGATGTAGGCGAACGTCGGAAGGACGGAGTCCTGTACGATCGGCCGAAGGATGACGTTCGGGCTGAACCGCTCGGGGTGGTCCTGGCAGATCTCGATGAGTTGGTGACGGGTGAACTTCTGCCGGTCGGGAAGCACGAGGAAGCTTTCCGGTACCGGTTGCTCGATTTTCTGGCGCTGCCCCTGCTGATTGAGGTAGAAGGCGTTGACCGGGCGCGGTTTCGATTGCGCCGGATAGCCCATCGATTCGAGGGTGGAGCTCTGGGCGACGACATCGTAGGACGATGCCGGACAGGTTTCGATCTCCCTGCAGAACACCTCTCCGGCCAGGCGCTTGAACTCGGGGTCGTGCGTCGAGAGCAGGATGAGCGGCTGATCCATGAAGAGCTTCATCATGGTGCGGCCGAAAGCGCTTTCGAAGGTGGCGTCGGGTTCGTAGCAGGCGTGCAGGATTTCGGAGATTCCGGGCTTGAAATCCGAATCCGGGAGGAGGTCGAGGAATCGCCGGACGGTTTCCGTGATGCCGACGCCGAGCGGCGTCGGACCGACCATCTGGTCGGCGAGGCGGTGTGCCGCCTCTGCGGTCACCCGTTCAAGGCCTGCACCGGCAAAGATGGTCGCCGAAGAGGCTTCGTCGAAATCGTGGTCCTCGCTTTCGAGCCAGAAGATCGGGACGAAATCATACTCGGGAAAGAGCTCTTTCTGTTTTTCCGCGATGACGACCGCCGTGAGGGCCTTGTAGATCGTGTAAAGCGGCCCGGTGAAGAGTCCGGTCTGCTGGCCGGTGACGATGGCCATGCATCGCGGGGAGTTGAGTTTCTCGATCTCCTGCAGGTGTCGTTCCGTGCAGCCGAACATCCGGTTCTGGCGCGCCAGCAGCGTGGTGAGCTCACGCCGCCTGAAATTTCTCGAAGCAAGGAGCCCCAGGTGCCGGTAATAGTCGGCATCCTTGCGATAATCCAGATGGAAGCAGTTGGTGACGAGCCGGGTCCTGGCGTCGCCGTCTGTTGTGTAATCGCTGAACAGTCGGGGAAATCCCCGTTTCGGAGTCTGAACCCGCTGGTAGTCGATCAGGAATGTGTTCACGTGGTTACTTCCGGTTTAGGTCCCAGGTCATGAGTTCGGAGCGGAACCCGTGAGCCGTGAAATCGCAGGAGAGCGGGGTCACGGCCACGTAGTTCTGCCGGACGGCGAATTCGTCGCAGCCGGGATCGTGATCGTGCAGCTGCAGGGTGCCGCTCAGCCAGTAGTAGGGGTTGCCGTACATGTCGTTGCGTTCAATGGCGGCCTCTTCCCACCTCGACCTGCCCTGTGAGGTGACCAGCACGCCGCGGATCTCCGCCTCGGGTACGTTGGGGATGTTGACTGACAGGATCGTGTCCGGAGGCAGGCCGCGTTTCAGGACTTCACGGGACAGTGTCCTGGCGAATCTGGCGGCGTAGGTGAAGTCGGCGTTCACGTAGGTCGTCAGCGAGAACGCCAGCGACGGGATGCCTTGCAGCACGCCTTCCATGGCGGCGGCCACCGTGCCCGAATAGAGGGTGTTCATGGCGGTGTTGCTTCCGTAGTTGATGCCCGAAACGATCAGGTCCGGCTTGGTGTCGAGCACGTGGCTCAAGGCGACCTTGACGCAGTCAACCGGTGTCCCGGATACGGTATAGCCGAAAAAACGGTTGTTTTTCGAATACTCCCTGATGCGGAGGGGTTCGCCGAGGGTCATGGCATGGCTCATGCCGCTGTGGGGTTCGGCTGGAGCCACCACGGTGACCGTCCCGATCTTTTTCATGGAGGCGGCAAGGGCGTGCAGGCCAGGGCCTTCGATCCCGTCGTCGTTGCAGACCAGGATGTTCGGTCTGGGCGGTTTACAGCGTGAAGTCAAAAGGAGAGGGTGCTAAGGTTCCGTTGTTGCTCAAAAATCGTGTCCAAGGCTGAAATAGAAAATTGTCTTTGAAAAATCGAGCTTGGCATCGTGCCGTACATCCTCGCTTTCGAACGCGAACGACCTCGCGACGGTCACCCGTGCGGGGCCGAGGGGGGTTTCCCAGACCATTCCGGCGCCAATGCCCTGAACCAGCCTGGAGATGGCCATCTCCTGACGCTCCTGCCAGACGTTGCCGATGTTGTAGATCGCGATGAGCGACGTGGGGAAGAAGAGCTGTACCGGGGTCTTGTATCGAAGCAGGCCACCGGCGACAGCAATGTTGTTTCCGATCAGGTCGTTCTCCTTCAGGCCTATGAAACGGTAGCTGTAGGTGTTTCCGGTGCCTCCGAGGAAGAACTTCTCGCTGAACGGTATCGACGGGCTGCTGAGGCCTCCGATGACGGACAACTGCAGGGTGGCGCCGTGCCCGAGGTCGAAGTTCTCTTCCTGTGATCCCGCCAGTTGCCAGAAATCGCGGTTGTCGTTCAGCACCCCAGGGGTCGAGGAGTACCTGATGTTGATGTACCGCCCTTCGGAAGGAAGGAAAGAGCTGTTGCGCGTATCGAGGGTGAACTGGGCACCTAAAGACAGCAGGTTGAAGTTGCCGGTGACGGCAGCGTCGATGCGGTTGCTGTCTTTGGGGTAGGATTGCGCGTTCTGCATGGTCAGGTCCGTGACGAGCCTCGCGTTTTTTCCTATTCTGGCGCCGAAGGCCGTCGTGACCCCGTAACGCTGAATACCGAACGTGTGGGAATCGGGGCCTTCGTGTGGTTCGGAATCCGAGAGCAGGTCCCTTTGCCGCGTTTCGAGGTCCCGCTGGTCGTAGAAGGCTTTGGTGAACATGGTCAGCGGTGTGTGCCCCATGCGCGGGATGCTGAACTCGAGGTTGATGCGGTTGTTATTGTCACTCAGCTTTGCCCACCCCCCGATGGAGTTGGTTGTGCCACCGAGGTTTTCGTTCCTGAAATCGACGAGCAACTGGGCGTTTGAGGTTTCATCGTACCTCAGGCCCAACCGGAGGACCGTCGAAGGTTTTTCGTCGAGTCTGACGTTGAGCAGGTTCGGATGGTTTGCCATCACCGGATCAGGGGACTCGGTGCTCAGTGATACGCGGTTGAAGACTCCCGTGCCGTAGAGGTTGTCGATCGACTTTTCAGCGTTCTTCAGTCGGAAGGTTTTTGTGGTGTCGATTGCCAGTTCACGCTTGATCGGGGTGTCCGCCGTGATGTTCCTGTCCTGGCTGATGGTGATCTCGTCAACCGTGCCCGATGTGAGCCTGACGCGGAGCATCCCGTTATCGACCGTGCTTTTTTCAACGCCCACAAGGCTGTAGCCCTGGTTCCGGTAGAGCCTGACCAGCTTCTCGAGGGTGGTCGTGGCCATGGTGTTGGTATAGAGCGTACCGGTGAGCGGACGGAAGAGCTCGTCGATCTCCTTCTGCGGGACCGATCCGGCTGATTCCCCGGTCACTTCGATGCGGTTGATGCGCGGGAGAGGGGCGAGCACGAAGGTCACCGTGCGCTGCCTGTCGTCGATTTCGGCATGCACCCGCGAGAACATGTCGGTGGCCAGCAGCTCCCGAAGGGCCGCCTTGACATGCGTTGCGTTCCGGACGATCCCCCTTGCCGAGCTCGTCAGTTCGAGCTGTCCCGGCGAATCCGTGAGGCCCCTGATGCTCCTGTGGCCCCGGATCGGGATGTCGTTCAACGGCGCGGTCTGGATGTTCCGGCCGATGATCGGCGCGAGCAGCTTTCCCCTTGCGTAGCCGGCTTCGATCAGGCTATGGATGTCGGAGACATCGGTCGCTTTGTGGTCGCCCAGTTCCGGTGAAATGACGATGTCGGCGCGGTCGAGCTGCACCGGATACTGTACCTGCGTCAGGATGGTCATGGCCTGGTCGGCGGCTTTCCAGGGAATGTCTATCTCATCGCTGTCCGAATACATGCCGCCATGCGAGTCCACGGCGATTTTGTAACCCGCATTGGCGGTGTCAAGTTCATCGACGGGAAGGTTCGCGACCAGGCCACCGTCGGCAAGTTTCAGGCCGTTGCGGGTAATCGGCTGGTACAGGATCGGTATCGTGCTGCTGGCCCGCATGGCTTCTGAAAGCGGCCCTGAGGTCAGCGTTACCCGCCTGCCGGTCACCAGGTCCGTGGTGACGGCCCTGAAGCTGACGGGAAGGTCTGAAAAGTCGTGGGCGGTGTGGTAGGGGGCGTTCAGGATGAGCAGGTCTATGGTCCTGGTCAGCGGCTGGGCTGAGCTGAGCGATTTCGGGAGCACGAGCTTGAAGCGGTCGAAGCGGATGGCGATCGTGGCGCGGTCCCGGATATTTTTCTGCTCGAGGTAGCTGCTGGTTCTCGGGGTGTCGTTGTCGAGGGAAAAGAGTTTCTGCAGGGGGATCGAGATGGCGATCGATTCCAGGTCGGCTGCGGTGTACCCGGAACTGTAGAGGCCGCCGATAATCGCACCGATGCTGGTGCCGGCAATGATGTCGACCGGGATTTTCTCCTCATCGAGCGCCTTCAGGACGCCGATCTGGCTGAATCCGTTGGCACCGCCTCCTGACAGGGCGAGTCCGACCGTTTTTCTGAGGGGGCGCATGGCTGGCACGACAGCGTAGCGGCGGAACGGGACACTGAGCGTGTCGGGGTAGACCACGGTGGCGGCGCAGGCCTCTCTGGCGAAGCCCGGCAAAAGGCCCGCAACCGTGGCCAGCACGGCAAGCAGTTTGACAGCGGCATGCCTTGACAACGATGGATGTCTTTTGTTTTTGAGGCTCGTCGTTACCTTAACCTGAAGCCTGTTTTTGAGTTCTCGTGCTGAGTTCATATCTTGGGGCAATGTAAACTCTTTAGTCGTAATATAAAAAATGGTCTGGTTCAAACGGGCGAAGCCCTCGATCCGCACGACGGATAAACGCGATACACCTGAAGGGCTCTGGACGAAGTGCGATGATTGTGGCGCCGCGCTCCACAAAAAACAGCTTGAAGACCATCAGTACACCTGTCCCGAGTGCGGATACCATTTCCGTATCTCGCCTGCCGAATATTTTTCCATCCTGTTCGACGGTGGAGTCTTCCAGGAGTTCGATGCCGGGCTTCGCGCGGCCGATCCGCTCGGGTTCGTCGATACGAAGAACTACCCCGATCGTGTACGGGAAACCATGTCGAAAACCGGAAAAACCGAGGCGTGCCGCAATGCCGTGGGTGAGATGGATGGCCGGCCGGTGGTGGTCTCGGCGATGGATTTCGGTTTTATCGGAGGGTCGATGGGTTCGGTGGTCGGCGAGAAGATCGCCAGGGCGTCGGACCGGAGCCTCGAGCTCGGCGCACCGCTCGTGGTGATCGCCCAGTCAGGCGGTGCCCGCATGATGGAAGGAGCCTTCAGCCTCATGCAGATGGCCAAGACCGCCGCACGGCTCACCCGGCTCGGCGACAAGGGCATCCCCTATATTTCACTGATGACCAACCCGACCACCGGCGGCATCACGGCTTCTTTCGCCATGCTCGGAGACATCAACATCAGCGAGCCGAAGGCCCTGATCGGCTTTGCCGGCCCGAGGGTCATCCGCGACACCATCAAGCGCGATCTTCCCGAAGGGTTCCAGCGGGCCGAGTTTCTCCAGGAGCACGGGTTCCTCGACCTGATCGTGCACCGCAAGGATCTGCGCGAGCAGCTGATCAGGCTGTTCGGACACATGGCTGGATAAGCAGGTGACGTGTGGGTTAGCCAATCGTTTAGGGAGAACATGAAATACAGGGGACTGCAAGGGCGAAGCGGGATGGCCTTCGACCTTGCAGTCCTTTTTCTTTATCCGTCGCGCGTTACGTGTTCCGCGTCACGATCTCTTCATGCCCATCCCATCGCGCGGCTGGTTACGGGGAACTGCTCTGCGAAGATCTTCCTGACCGCGTCGGCGATGTCGCGGTGCTCCTTCTGGGTGCTCGGGTCGGTCCGCACCTCGAGGTAGTGGATCCAGCTCCGTACCGATCCCTTCATGTACAGCCTGGTCTGTGTGCCGAGCGGCAGCAGCACCCGGGCGCACTCCTTGGCAATACCCTTTTCCAGCGCGGCCTCGTAGAGCTCCATTCCTGTCGCCGCGACCTTCTCCTGCGCCGCTTCGAACCACGTGACCGTTTCCGGCGTGAGGTCGTCCAGCGAATTCTGCCGGTTTTTGTCGTCCTGCCGACGGGGCTGGTACTTTTCTACCTCCTGTGCCTTCGCATATCTCATGGAATATTCCTGGAAGCAGAAGCTCCGATGTCTGAGGATCTGAGGCGAAATGGCGCGCGAGGTGACGATCTCCACGGTCATGTCGACCATCTCGAAGACGCTCCAGTGGCGGTTCCTGATGCAGTAGGAGAGCAGCTTCTCGTAGTCTGGCGTCTCCTGGTGCGGGCTTGAAACCCTTGCGCAGTAGGCGATGAGTCCCTCCGGAGTGAGGGCGCGGTTGTCGACTTCGATGAGCGGGTTCGTGACGGAGATGAGTCGTACCTGCATGCTGGCGGTTGATGGGATTGGAGGTGATGAAACCTTCTAATATGGGCATCCTCTTCACTCCGCGCAAGCCGGGGGGTAAATTATTTAGGGAAACAGGAACCGGATTTCAGGAATTCTTGTTCACACTCTGTATTTTACGTGGTAATTTTTCAGGCTTTCCGGTTCGCCGAAGCCGGGACACACCTCCGGCTTCCCCTGTCAGGGGCGGCCCGGAAAGCTTAACCAATCAATAGATTCCTCGAACATGGCAAATATCAACTTCGGGTTTGACCACCAGGCCAAAAAGCTCTACTCCGGGGCAATCGAACAGGGCATCCAGAGCCAGCTCGTGCCGATGGTCATCGAGACCTCCGGCCGCGGTGAACGGGCATTCGACATCTTTTCCCGCCTGTTGCGCGAGCGAATCATCTTCCTTGGTTCCGCCATCGACGAACATGTTGCCGGCCTGATCATGGCCCAGCTGATCTTTCTTGAATCAGAGGACCCCGAACGGGACATCTATATCTATATCAACTCACCGGGCGGCAGTGTCTCGGCAGGCCTGGGCATCTACGACACGATGCAGTACATCCGTCCTGACATCTCCACGGTCTGTGTCGGTATGGCCGCCAGCATGGGGGCGTTCCTGCTCGCCAGCGGAACGGCAGGCAAGCGCTCGTCGCTGCCGCACTCCCGCATCATGATCCACCAGCCGTCGGGTGGCGCCCAGGGTCAGGAAACCGATATCCTCATCCAGGCCAGGGAGATCGAGAAGATCCGCCGACTGCTTGAGGAGCTGCTCGCCAGGCACACCGGCCAGGATGTGCAGCGGGTGCGGGAGGATTCCGAACGGGATCGCTGGATGAACGCCGCGGAAGCGAAGGAGTACGGCATCATCGACCAGATCTTCGAAAAGCGACCGGTTCCGGCCAAGGTCGACTGACCGCGTTCCGGCCAGGAGCACAGAAACCCAGGACAGCCTCCGGAACCGCGCCAGGTGTTCCGGAGGCTGCCGTTACTAATACAACGCAGTAGACCAGACCAATGAGCGACCATTCCACCGCGCAGCATCTCGAGAAGACCTATACCCCCCATGACGTTGAAGATCGCTGGAGAAGCGCGCACTGGGAGGCACTCGGCGTCTTTCATGCCGAAAGCTCCCGGGTAAGCGGCGGTGGGCTCACGCCCTACACGGTCCTGATGCCGCCGCCCAACGTGACCGGCAGCCTGACCCTCGGCCATGTGCTCAACCATACCCTTCAGGACATCTTCATCCGATACGCACGGATGAACGGTCACGAGGCGCTCTGGCTCCCCGGCACCGATCACGCCGGGATCGCCACCCAGACCGTCGTCGAACGAAAACTCCGCGGCGAGGGGATAACCAGGTACGATCTCGGGCGGAAGGATTTCCTTGCCAAGGTCTGGGAGTGGCGCGACGAATACGGCGGCCTGATCCTCAAGCAGCTGCGCAAGCTCGGCATCTCCTGCGACTGGCGCCGGAACCTGTTCACCATGGACGACCGCGCTTCCGAGGCGGTCATCAACACGTTCGTCGCCCTTTACCGCGATGGGCTCATCTACAGGGGTACACGCATCATCAACTGGTGCCCGGTTTCGCAGACGGCGCTCTCCGACGAGGAGGTCATCATGAAGAGCCGTCGCGACCAGCTCGTCTACATCAGCTACCCGCTGGCCAAGGACCCCTCCCGTTCGATCACCATCGCCACGGTACGCCCCGAGACCATCCTGGCCGACGTGGCCATCGCGGTCAACCCGAATGATCCGCGTTACCTCGACCTCGTCGGCGAACTGGTCGTCGTACCGGTTGCCGGTCGCCACGTGCCGGTCATCGCCGACGATTATGTTGACATCGAATTCGGCACCGGCGCCCTGAAGATCACTCCCGCACACGACCCCAACGACTACGAAGTCGCCAAACGCCACAACCTCCCGGCGTTCTCGGTTGTCGGCAAGGACGGCCGCATGACCGACCAGTGCGGCTATGCCGGCATGGACCGTTTCGAGGCGAGAGAGAAGATCATCGCCGATCTCCAGGAGCTTGGCCACCTGGTCAGGGTCGAGGAGTACGAGCACAATGTCGGTTATTCCGAGCGGGCGGACGTGGTCGTCGAGCCCTATCTCTCCGAGCAGTGGTTCGTCAGGATGAAGCCGTTGGCCGAGCCGGCCCTGAAGGCGGTCAATGACGGCCAGATCCGCTTCCATCCCGATCACTGGATCAACACCTACCGCCACTGGATGGAGAACATCCAGGACTGGTGCATTTCGCGCCAGCTCTGGTGGGGTCATCGCATCCCTGCATGGTATGACGAAAAGGGCAATGTCTGGGTGGCTTCCTCCTTCGAAGAGGCGTGCCATCTTGCCGGCACCGACAAGCTGGTGCAGGACGAGGACGTGCTCGACACCTGGTTCTCTTCCTGGCTCTGGCCGCTGACTACGCTCGGCTGGACCGGATCGCACAGCGACAATCAGGATCTCAGGAGTTTCTATCCGACCGACACCCTGGTGACCGGTCCGGACATCATCTTCTTCTGGGTGGCCAGGATGATCATGGCCGGCCTGCACTTCAGGGGCGACGTGCCGTTCCGCAACGTCTATTTCACCAGCATCATCAGGGACATGAAGGGGCGCAAGCTCTCCAAGTCCCTCGGCAACTCCCCCGATCCGCTCAAGGTGATCGATACCTACGGGACCGACGCGCTCCGGTTCACCATCGTCTATATCGCGCCCCTTGGCCAGGATGTGCTGTTCGGCGAAGAGAAGTGCGAGCTCGGCAGGAACTTCGCCACGAAGATATGGAACGCAGCGCGCTTTGTGTTCATGCAGCGCGACCGGTATTTCGACTCACCCGAGGCCTTTGCTGAAGCCTATGCGGCCTTTGTTCCGGAGCGAGGCGAGCTGTCGGATTCCGGACGATGGCTCATGGTCCGTTACCGCTCGATGCTGGAGCGTTACCATCACGCCATGTCCCAGTTCCGGGTCAACGACCTGGTCAAGATCACCCATGAGTTCTTCTGGGGCGACTACTGCGACTGGTACCTCGAGGCGCTGAAGAGCGAGCTGTCCGGAGCGATCACCTCCGGACAGGCCCGCAACGCGGTCTGTCTTGCGGTAGCTGTGCTGGAGGGAACGCTCAAGACCCTCCATCCGGTCATGCCGTTCATCACCGACGAAATCTGGCATGCCGTGGTGCCGCGCAGCGCTGACAAGAGCATCGCCCTCGAGGCCATGCCGCACCCCGACGCCTCATGGGATGACGGGGATGCCGCGCCTTTCGATCTGGTGCGCAACATGGTCTCGGAGATCCGAAGCCTCCGCTCGGCCTTCAATGTGCCGCATGACCTTCGCGCCGAGGCGGTCGTCTGCGTCGCAACAGACGCCGCGGAAAAGGCGCTTTCAGCCTCTTCGGGAATATTCCCGGCCTTGACCAGATGCCAGGTTGCCCTGGCCAGGGGGATCGAGCGGCCGGCACATTCGGCAGGTTCGGTGGTGGATGGAAATGAACTTTTTATTCAGCTCGAAGGGTTGATATCATTCGACAAGGAGAAACTTCGCCTGCAGAAGGAGATTTCAAAAGTCTCCGGATACATACACTCACTCGAGAAGAAGCTGTCGAACCAGGCTTTCCTGGCCAATGCCCCGGCAGATGTCGTGGCAAAAGAGCAGGAGAAGCTGGAGGAGTCACGATTGCTGCTCGGCAAGCTCAATGAAAATCTGGGAGTGCTTTCCAGATGACACTTTTTATTTAGCTCTCTGAAAAATCTGTTTTTTTTCGGATATTCCCAGCTTGGAGCCGTGTACCCGCAAGTTTTCTCCACTGACGTAGAACAATGGACTGTGCAGTGCTGTATCCTTGCAAGTATCGCGAAGTTCGAAAGAGGACCAATCAATGAGGCAATTGAAAATCAGCAAGCAAATAACCAACAGGGAGAGTCTTTCTCTCGATCGCTACCTTCAGGAGATCGGCAAATACGAACTGCTGACGGCTGAAGACGAAGTGAAACTGACCAAGGCGATCAAGGAAGGCTATGACATGCCGGTCGACACCCCGGAATACAAGCGGGCAAAGCGTGCCCTTGACAAACTGATCAAGGGAAACCTGCGGTTCGTGGTATCGGTGGCAAAGCAGTACCAGAACCAGGGGCTTACCCTGGGCGACCTGATCAACGAAGGCAATCTCGGCCTGATCAAGGCCGCAAAGCGATTCGACGAGACCAGGGGGTTCAAGTTCATCTCCTATGCGGTCTGGTGGATCCGGCAGTCCATTCTCCAGGCCCTGGCCGAGCAGTCCCGAATCGTGCGGCTGCCGCTGAACAGGGTCGGTACCCTGAACAAGATCAGCAAGGCCTACAGTCAGCTCGAACAGGAGTTCGAACGGGATCCCAACACCAAGGAGCTGGCCAATCTGCTCGACATGGATTCGCAGGATGTCGCCGATACCCTCAAGATCGCCGGCAGGCACGTTTCGGTCGATGCTCCGTTTGCGCAGGGTGACGACAACCGCCTGCTCGATGTGCTTCAGAATGACGGCCACATGCCGGACCACGGCCTGAACCGGGACTCGCTCACGCTCGAAGTCGAGCGTTCGCTTTCCGTGCTTGCTCCGAGGGAAGCCGACGTCATCCGCTCCTACTTCGGTATCGGCATGGACAACCCGCTGACCCTCGAAGAGATCGGCGAGAAGTTCAAGCTCACTCGCGAGCGCGTACGCCAGATCAAGGAGAAAGCCATTCGCCGCCTTCGCCAGTCGGCGTACAACAAGGTGCTCAAGGAGTACATCGGCAGCTGAGATCTGCCGCTCAAGATCAAGGATCCTGTTCAGCAAACAGCGGCTGCCTCAGCAGGCAACCACGAGGCAACATCTTCCCAGGGAGCGCCATGCCGGAACTCTACGGGATGGCGCTCCCTGCATTTTCATTGCTGCGGGTGAAGATGCCGACCCTGTCTCGGACCGGCGATGCCCTGAGGGTCAGGCTTTGCGGATGCAGACCGGACTCCCGGCTCCGATAAGCAGTTCACGGGCGGCGTTGCCGTTGCGTACGGCGATCTCGATCATGCCGCTGCTTCCAGCGTAAGCGAGCGCCGCTCCCGGTTCGACCTCTCCATAGGTGGCGACGACCCGGAGTGCACGGGCTGTTCCCGCCGATACCGACCAGACCGCATGCTGCACGAGAAGCGAAGCCTCGATTGAGGTAACCACGTTGCCGAAGTGGTCGATCGAGACGACCTCTCCTTTCCATCCGTTTCCGTTTTCGAGAGGTTCGCTGCCGAACATCCGGACTCTGGTGCAGGTTGCGGGATCGACCTCCGGTCCGATCCGTTCAAAAGGGACTCCTGCCGCAAGGTGCGCGGCGACCGGACAGAAGATGTCCCTGCCGTGAAAGGTGGAGCTCGGGGTGGGGAGGTGATAGCGAGTGTCGGAGAGCAGACGGCAACGGAGGCGCGGATGGCGATCGAGCACGGGCGTGAGCAGCCCGTTGTCGGGAGCGACGAAACGGAACTGTCCGGCCTGGACGGCGATCGGCCTCCTCGAGGTGCCGACCCCGGGATCGACGATGCACACGAAAATCGAGCCTTCCGGGAAATAGGGGATCGAGCGGTCGAGATGGAATGCCCCCTCCCTGACATTCTGCGCTGAGATGGCATGGGTCAGGTCGATGATCCTGGCCTCGTTGCAGATCGAGGCGATCACCCCCTTCATGACGCCGGCAAAGGTGTCCCCGGTGCCGAAATCGGTGAGGAGCGCGATCAGTGGCCGTGGCTGCATGCGGCTAATCGTTTGCGGATTTGTACAGGGCGGCGCCGGCCGCGATGAAGATGAGGTTCGGCAGCCATGCCGCCAGCACTGGATTCATCAGGCCGTTGTACCCGATGCCGCTCAGGGCCTTGAGCATGCCGAGATAGAGAAAGCCCACGACCAGGCTTATGCTGGCCTCGAGCGCCAGGCCGCTCCGTTTTTTCCTTGTGGAGAGCGGGACCCCGATCATGACGATGATCACGCTGGCGAAGGGGAGCGCAATCTTGGTGTTGAGTTTGACCTTTGCCCGTTCCGTTCCGGAAATGCCGGATTTCTCCTGCTGCCGGATGAAGCTGAAGAGCTGCCCCACGTTCATCTGGTCAGGATCGGCGTTGATGATCCTGAAGGTGTTCTTCGACAGTGAGAGATGTATGGTCTCCTTGCCGACCCTACCCATGAACCGTTCTGTGGTGCCAACGAAGTTGCGGTGCCTGGCGTTGAAGAACGTCCACTGTTTGGAGGATGAGCCGATACGTACCGAGTCGGCGTCGATTCTTGAGACGAGATGCGATCCGTTGAACTCTTCCAGGGAGACCGACGAGCCGCTGAGCAGGTCGCTGCCGACACGACCGATGGTCAGGATCCTGTTTTTCGACTCACGGATGTGCACCGTGCCGCCGCCGTCAAGCTGCTTGCTTTTCAGGTATCGCTTTTCGAACCCTCTCGACCAGTCGTACGTTGCGGGGACGATCCAGCAGGAGTTGACGAGGTTGAAGAGCGTGATCATGGAGGCGACGAACAGGAACGGCCGCAGCAGCCTGGCCAGGCTCACACCGGCCGATTTCAGGGCGGGCAACTCGTTCTGCATGGAGAGTTTTCCGGTCACGAACAGGGCCGCCAGCAGCACGGAGAGCGGGGTGGTCATGAGGAAGGTCTCCGGAAGGCCGCTGAGATAGAACAGGACGATATTGCCGGTCGAGATCTGGTGGTCGATGAAATCGTCGAGATTCTCAACCAGGTTGATCAGAACGAACAGGGCGGCGAAGCTTGTCGATGAGAAAAGGAAGGTGACAAGGAACTGCCGCGAGATATAGCGGTCGATCAGTTTCATCTTCACCGCGCTCCCCGCACGGGCCCTTCAGTGGAGACCCGCATGCCGGGTCTCCTGATGGGGTCTGCCGGTTCCTGTGCCGATACCTTCTTGAGCATGCTCAGTATCCGAAGATCTGCTCGAGGGTGAGGAAGGTCACCTCCCCATGTTTTCTGAGGATATCGAGGTTGAGCTCGTTTTTCCTGCCGAGAACAAGCATGACCTGCGGTTTGTTGCTGATGCGGCTTGCATGGAACTCACGGATATCGCCGAAGGTCATGGAAGGGGTTTTCTGGTACACATCTTTTCTGATATCGTAGTCGAGGCCGAGCTTCCGGGCCTCCTCCCACGCGAAGAGGATTTCGCTTTTCGTCAGCCGCTCGGTGCGGATTTTCTGTTCGATGCCGGCCTTGGCCGATGCGAACAGCTCAGGCGATTCCGGCAGTTTCAGCATCAGTCCTTCGAATCCTTCGAGCGCCTCGGGCAGCTTGTCCGCCTGGGTCCCGATGTAGCTGAAGACGTAGCTGTGCCGGCGCTTCTCCTTCGGCAGCCGGTAAACCGAAAAGACTGAATAGGCGAGCGCCTTGGCCTCGCGCATCTCCTGGAAGACCACCGAGGACATGCCGCCGCCGTAATACTCGTTGAAGAGCGTGATGAGCGGTACCCTGGAAGGTTCATACGCTTCCCCCCTCGAAAGCATGATGATCTCGGCCTGGGTCATGTCGTAATCGACCACGAACACCTGGTTCCGGTCGGTTTCGAGCTCGGTGAACAGCTCGGCCTGGGAGACCGGCCTGAACTCCCGCTCGAAGTGCTTCATGCTTCGAAGGCTCGCGAGCAACTCCTCCGGCTTCTCCGGACCGTAGTAGAGTACCCGGTGCCGATAGCCCATGAGGTTTCCGATTTCGTCCAGCAGCTCCTGTGGGGAGAGCTGTTCGATCTCCTTGTCGCTCAGGACGTTGGTGAACGGCGATTTCGGGCCGTATTTGCCGTAATTGACCATGGCCTCGAACAGGATCCTGCGTTTTGAGAGCTTGTCGTCAGCCCGCTCCTTGCGGATGCCGTCCTTGAGCTTCTCGAGAGCGGCCGGATCGGGTTTCGCATCGCGGAGCAGCTGGTCGAGCAGTGCGATCGCTTTCGTGAAATTCTCCTTGAGGCCGCTGAGCTTCAGGTAGACATACTCCTCGGAAGTGAAGACCGAGAAACCGGCGCCGAGCCGGTAGAGCTCCTGGCTGAACTCGGCGGGCGTCAGTTTCGAGGTGCCGAGGTAGGAGAGGTAATCGAGCGCGGTGTCGATCTTCCGGTTCTGGTTCAGTCCCGTGTCGAAGATGAAGTAGAGGCTGTAGAGGCCGTTCTCCCGGTTCGGTACGTAATGCAGGCGGATATCGGGTTTGACATCGAAAACTGCGATATCCTTCTGGAAATCGATGAACGACGGCTTCACGTCGCGGGTATTCCTGGCGAGCAGCTCTTCGGCGAAAGCCGAGGATCGGTCGCGGTTCACCTTGATCGGCGTGATCGGGGGTTTCTGGATCTTGGCTTCGCTCTTGCGCTTGCCGTTGGTCTTGTAGACCGCCACGTAGTTCTCGCCGTAGTGTTGGCGAGCGAAATCGATGACCTCCTGTTTGGTGATCTTTTCGAGCCTCTCGAAGCGGTGCACATGGCGTTCCCACTCCATGCCCCAGACGAAGGCGTCAACAAAGGCTTCGGACCGGCCCCGGTTGGTTTCATAGAGCTTGAGCTCTTCGAGCTTCAGGTCGTTCATCACGGCGCCGATCAGCCAGTCGGGAAATCTTCCCTCCTTGAGCTGGTCGAGCTGGTCGAGGAGCAGCCTCCTGACCTCATCGAGGCTCTGGCCGTCCCTCGGCTTGGCGCTCAGGATGTGGGTCGAGTAATCCTTCATCATCACCGGCATGGAACCGGCGTCGAGCACCTTCTGCTGCTGGTTCAGGTTCAGGTCGATCAGGCCTGCCGTCTGGTTGAAGAGGATCTTGTCGATGATGGTCAGCATGTCGGCATCGTGGGAGTTGACTCCTCCGAACCTGAAGCCGAGCACCAGCTCTTCCGCTTCCGGGCCGGTGACCGTCTTGACCACCGGTTTTACGATGGGGGGTTCAACCGGGGGGTGGAACTCGGGTACCTCACGGGCGGGAAGTGTCGAGAACTTCCGGTCGATCATGCTGATCGCCTCGTCCGGATCGAAATCGCCTGCGATGCAGATAGCCATGTTGTTCGGCACGTACCAGGTGCGGTAGTAATTCATCACGTTGCGGATCGACGGCTTTTTCAGGTGTTCCGCCTTGCCGATGGTGGTCTGCGTGCCATAGGTGTGTTTCCGGAACAGTCCGCCGAACAGCTCTTCCCAGAGCTTGCGGCTGTCGCTGTCCATGGTCATGTTTTTCTCTTCGTAGACCGTCTCCAGCTCGGTGTGGAACAGGCGCATGACCGGATTGCGGAACCGTTCAGACTCGATGGTCAGCCATCGATCCAGCTCGTTCGAGGGGATGTCGTTGATATAGACGGTCTGCTCGACCCAGGTGTAGGCGTTCGTGCCTCGCGCGCCGATGGAGTTGAGCAGCTTGTCGTACTCGTTGGGGACGGTGTATTGCGCGGCGACGTTCGAGATGCTGTCGATGTCCCGGTAGATGGCCGCCCGGCGCTCGGGATCGTTCGTCGTGCGGTACTGCTCGTAGAGTTCGATGATCTTCTCGAGTTCGGCATGCTCCTTCTTGTAGTCGAGCGATCCGATCGAATCGGTGCCCTTGAAGAGCATGTGCTCGAGATAGTGGGCCAGTCCGGTGGTTTCGGCGGGATCGTTCTTGCTTCCGGCCCTGACGGCGATGGAGGTGTAGATTCTCGGTTCGTCGTGGTAGGGGCTCATGTACACGGTCAGGCCGTTGTTGAGCTTGTAGATCCTCGTATGCAGGGAGTCCCCGGCGACGGTGGTGTATGGGTAACGTGCTGGTTCTGTCGTCATGGATTTACAGGAGATGATATGGAGGAGCAGAATGCCCAGGGCGAGTGCGGCGCCCATTCTGCCCGCAGGCTTCAACAGTGGTCCGGTCATGGTTCGCGTTCATGGTCAATGATCGTATTCATCGTCACCTTCTCGGGCGAATACAAAATCGTACATTACGAAAATTCCGGCAAACCGGCAGGAAAAAAGCGGTGGCCCGGTAACCTTAAATGATGGCGACAGGGTCAAGAACTAACAATGACCGTTATTCGTTCTTGTTACGGCTTTTGGCTATCGCAGCCCAGGTCCGTGACCCGTTACTTTTCATTCGTTACTCTTCACCAATTATTCAAAATATGCAGGCATCCAGAGGTGGCGGAGAGTTCAGGCTGGTGAGCCCATACAGCCCGACGGGCGATCAGCCGGGGGCGATACAGGCGCTGATCGACGGGGTTCTGGCAGGAGACCGCTGGCAGACGCTGCTCGGGGTCACTGGATCCGGCAAGACCTTCACGGCCTCCAACGTGATCGCTGCCGTCAACCGGCCGACGCTGGTGCTCAGCCACAACAAGACGTTGGCCGCGCAGCTCTATGGCGAACTCTGCCAGTTCTTTCCTGACAACGCGGTCGAATACTTCATCAGTTACTACGATTTTTACCAGCCCGAGGCCTATATCCCCTCGCTTGACAAGTACATCGCCAAAGACCTCAAGATCAACGACGAGATCGAGCGCCTGAGGCTCAGGGCGACCAGCGCGCTCTTGAGCGGGCGGAAAGATGTGATCGTGGTCAGTTCCGTGAGCTGTATCTACGGCCTGGGCTCTCCTGAGGATTGGCTCTCCCAGATCGTCGAATTGCGCCGTGGAATGGAGCTGGACCGTGACGAATTCCTGCAGAAGCTCGTGTCGTTGCACTACTTCCGTGACGACGTGGACCTGTCGTCCGGCCGATTCCGCGTTCGCGGTGATGTCATCGACCTGATTCCCGGTCATGAAGAGCTGGCCCTGCGGGTCGAGTTTTTCGGCAGTGAGGTCGACAGCCTGCAGACCTTCGATCCGAAGAGCGGCGAGATCATTGGCCAGGAGGAGTATGCATTCATCTATCCGGCGCGGCAGTTCGTGGCTGACAGCGAGAAGCTTGAGCGCGCCATGCACGACATCGAGAACGAGCTGGCATCACGCCTGAACGAGCTTCGCGGCCAGGAGCGACTGGTCGAGGCGCAGCGGCTCGAAGAGCGGACACGGTACGACCTCGAGATGATCAAGGAGCTGGGGTACTGTTCGGGCATCGAAAACTACTCGAGGCACATCGCTGGTCGTCAGGCGGGCGAGCGCCCGTGGTGCCTCCTGGACTACTTCCCGGAAGATTACCTGGTCATCGTTGATGAGTCCCATGTGACCCTGCCGCAGATCCGGGGCATGTATGGCGGCGACCGTTCGAGGAAGACCGTGCTCGTCGAGCACGGCTTCCGGCTGCCCTCCGCGCTTGACAACCGGCCGCTGCGATTCGAGGAGTTCGAGGAGATGGTGCCGCAGGTGATCTGCGTCAGCGCCACACCCTCCGAGCATGAACTCATGCGCTCAGGCGGTGTGGTCGTCGAGCAGCTCGTGCGGCCGACCGGACTGCTCGACCCCATGATCGAACTGCATCCGGTCTCCGGGCAGATCGACCACCTGCTTGCCCGTATCCGCGCCTGCATTGCCAAGGGACAGAAATCGCTGGTCATGACCCTGACCAAGCGCATGGCCGAAGATCTTCACGCCTATTTCAGGAAGGTGGGCCTCCGGTCGCAGTACCTCCATTCCGAGATCAAGAGCCTCGAGCGCATGCAGATCCTCAGGGAGTTGCGCACCGGGGAGATCGACGTCCTTGTCGGGGTGAACCTCCTGCGTGAGGGGCTGGACCTGCCGGAGGTGGCGCTTGTGGCCATTCTCGATGCCGACAAGGAGGGATTCCTGCGTGACGGCAAATCGCTGATGCAGATCGCCGGACGTGCTGCGCGCAACGTCGAGGGCACCGTGCTGTTCTATGCCGACCGGATCACCGATTCGATGCGGCGGGTGCTCGACGAGAGCGGTCGGCGCCGGCGCGTTCAGGAGGAGTACAACCTGAAGCACGGCATCGAACCGCGTTCGATCGTCAAGTCCGTCGATCAGGTGCTCAACACCACCAGCGTGGCTGACGCCGAGGAGCGCTACCGTCGCAAGCGTCTCGGCCTGCAGAAGCGGCCGGAGCTCGAGCTTCAGGGGCTGCTCAACCGCATGAGCCGCGAGGAGATGCTGGAGATGATGGCCGAGCTGAGCTCGGAGATGCAGTCGGCCGCCGAAGGGACCGATTACGAGAAGGCGGCCTACCTTCGCGACGAAATTTTCATGCTTCAGGAGAAGATCTCCCACTATCCCGGTTGACGGGTATTGACGATTGATGGCGATTTCCTATATACCATTATACCCGTCTGCGTGAGGTTGCGGGGACCTCGACAACATTTTTTCTGCGGAGTACCGGATATATATGCTTGCCCAGATAGAACAGGAACATTACCAGAAGCTTCATGAGATTCTCCGGCTGTGCCGGGCGAACCTCAAGAATTACGACGAGTCGCTCATCCAGCGCGCATTCTTCATGTGTTACCGGGCGCATGAGGGTGAAAAACGTGCCTCTGGAGAGCCATTCTTCTATCATCCGGTCGAGGTCGCCAAGCTGCTGGTCACGGAACTGCCGTTGGATGGCGTGTCGGTCGCGGCCGCCCTCCTGCACGATGTGATCGAGGACAGTGGATATACGTACGAGGATATCGTCGCCGAACTCGGGACTGAGGTTGCCGACATTGTCGAGGGGCTGACGAAGATCTCCGAGATCATGACCAACCGTGAGACCACCGAGGCCGAAGGTTTCCGGAAGATGCTCCTCTCCATGGTCAAGGACATCAGGGTGATCCTCATCAAGTTCTGCGACCGCCTGCACAACATGAGGACCCTTGATTCGCTGCCTGAGCACCGACGGGTGAAGATGGCCCTCGAAACGCGTGACATCTACGCCCCCCTGGCACACCGTTTTGGTCTCGGCAAGATGAAGGTCGACCTGGAGAACCTGGCGCTGAGGTACATCGATCCCGAGATGTACGACTTCCTGCTCAAGAAGGTGCGCCTCAGCAGGAACGAGCGCATCGCCTATCTGAACAAGATGATCGTGCCCATCAAGAACGATCTCGAAAAGCAGGGCTTCGTGGTGGAGGTGCAAGGGAGAGCCAAGCATCTTTTCTCCATCTACAACAAGATGCGGCTGAAGAACAAGGAGTTTGAGGATATCCACGATCTCTACGGCATCCGCGTGATCATCGACACCGACAAGATGTCGGACTGTTTTGCCGTCTATGGCTACATCACCCAGAAGTATCCGCCGATACCCCGGCATTTCAAGGATTACATCTCGATCCCGAAGCACAACGGTTACCAGTCGCTGCATTCAGCCATCATCGGCCCGAAGGGCTACGTGATCGAACTGCAGATCAGGACCAGGAGGATGCACGAATTCGCGGAACTCGGCGTTGCGGCCCACTGGCGCTACAAGGAGAAGATCTCGAAGGACGACGCGGCGGTCGACTCGTTCCTGAAATGGGCGCGGGAACTGATCAAGGACGCCGATACGGCCGCGTCCTTCATGGAGGGGTTCAAGCTCAACCTCTACCACGACGAGATCTACGTGTTTACCCCGAAGGGACACATGAAGATCCTTCCGGCCGGCGCCACCCCGATTGATTTCGCTTACGCGATCCACACCGAAATCGGCAACGGGTGCATCGGGGCCAAGGTCAACGGCAAGATCGTGCGGCTGAACGCCGAACTCAAATCCGGCGACCGCGTCGAGGTGATCACTTCGAAAAGCCAGAAACCGAAAGTGGACTGGTTGAAGATGGTCGTGACCCACCGGGCCAAGCTCAAGATCAGGACGGCCATCAACGAAGAGCGCCGCCTGGAGATCGAAAAGGGGCGGGGCATCTGGGAGAAGATGTTTTCGGGCACCAAGAAGCTGTTCACCGAAAACGATGCCATCCACTCGATCAGGCGTCACGGCATCAGGACTCCCGCCGACCTGTTCAGCGCCCTGGCCAACCAGCAGATCAGCAGCGAAGAGGTGATCGAAAGCGTCACCAAACCGCAGAAATCCGCCGAGACGGTCGAGAAGTCGCTGCAGGGCAAGGCGCCGCAGGATTTTGCGGAGATTGCGCGCAAGGTGCAGGAGCGTCCCTCCGAGCAGAAGGACGAGGTGGTCATCTCGGGCCTGAACAACATCGCCTACGCCTACGCCAAGTGCTGCAACCCGGTGCCGGGCGACGACATCATCGGATTCGTCACCACCGAAGGCGCGGTCAAGATCCATCGAAAGAACTGCATCAACGTCACCAACGAAAACCTGGTCAAAAGCGAGCGGATCGTGTCGGTCGCCTGGAACCGCAAGCTCGACACGGAGTTCCTTGCCGGAATCCGGATCGTCGGGGAGGACAAGATCGGCATGACCAACCAGATCACCGGAGTCATCTCGAAATTCGACACCAACATCCGGAGCATCGCCCTGAACGCCAAGGATGGGATCTTCTTCTGCAACCTGATGATTTTCGTCAGGAACACGGACAAGCTCAACACGCTCATGGACAAGCTCAGGAAGGTGCAGGGGGTGTTCACCGTCGAGCGTATCGCCAGCTGATCCTGCCTGTCGGTATCTGTCGCGCGGCTCTCGGTCCCCGGGCTGAACCCCCAGGGCCCATCCCGCTACAGCTTCATCTCCAGCCCGAACGAGGCGGTCGTCCCGAGGTCGATGTTGCGGCTGATGGCCGCGGTTGCCTTGAAACTTCCCGCAGTGACCGCCGCCCCGGCCGCGATGACCGAAGGGTTGGTGCCCAGGCCAGTTATCATCATGACACTCCTGAAGAGCCGGAACTCGCCCGCGGCAAGGAGGCGTGCCGAACGGCCCGGTTCGGTCAGCAGGTCTGCCGTGAGCAGGTTGCCGTTGTTGAGTCGTATGGCTAACCCGGCGATGGTTGGCCTCGGCAGGTGGTCGTCCTCTGTTCCGGTCGACGGCGCATTGAGGTTGAACGAACTTATGCCGAACGTGATGTTCTTTCCGAGTTCGGCCTGAAGCCCGGCGTTCACCCCGGTCGCCGTGCTCTCCTCTCCTTCGTCCGCCCCGGACGAAAGACGCGAGAGCGATAAGCCGGCATGGAACTTGCCGAGGCGGTTCTCCAGGATAATGCGGGAGTAGCCCACCGAAAGCGTCTCTTCGCGCCAGGCTCCCGAACCGTAGTGTTTCACGGCGACCGAGAGGGTGCCCTTGCGGTCAAAGAGCGGCCCGTGCCAGTTCAGGCCTCCGGCGAGGGTCCTGAGGTCATCATCACCGTAGGGGAGGGTGCCAGCCGCCCCGGCGGCACTGGCGTTGCCGAGCGAGGGCGATGCCGGATTGTACAGAAGACCGAAGGCATCTCCGGCGACGGCCGTCATCGCTCCGGCCATGCCAAGGCTTCGAGGATCGGCGGGAAGGAAGTCGAACGATGCGTGCAGCGGCTCCGCGTACAGGAGCCCGCACAGCGCGAGGATGAACGGTGTTTTGCGCATGGTGACAGGGTTTGGGGGTTACCGTGCCGGTGCTTCATTCCAAGTTAGCAATCGAAACGGGATTTCAGAAATAACCGCAGGCAACTCCGGTTTTGGACGGAGTGTCCCGAGTAGTATATTTTTGCATTACAGAACGTTATCGGTGCCGGGCCGGTTTATGCCGGTATCGTCGCCCGAATCCCGTGAACCAACCCTGAAGGAACCAACCATGAAGAAGACAAGCATGATCCGCAACATCTCAAGAATAGTTCCGTTCCTGATCGCCTTCGTCATGCTCGGCGGTTGCGGCTACAAC
>JAAXXR010000008.1 GCA_013334335.1 Chlorobiaceae bacterium | reverse complement strand
ACGTGTCACGTTTCTCATCACGTGTCACGCCGCTCCCCTCACCTCCTACAGAATATACTGGCTCAGGTCCCGGTCTGCGGCGACCTGTCCGAGCTTGTCCCGGACCTGCCCGGCGTCGATCTCCACCCGGCTGTCGGTGATCTGCTCGGGAATACCGAACATGAGCTCCTCGAGCAGGTTGGTGAGAATGGTGTGCAGGCGCCTGGCGCCGATGTTCTCGACGCTCTCGTTCACTTTCGCGGCCATGCGCGCGATCTCCCGGATCGCCTCGTCGGTGAACCCGAGTTCCACCCCTTCGGTCAAAAGCAGGGCCTGGTACTGTTTGATCAGGGCGTTGCGCGGTTGGGTCAGGATCAGGTAGAAGTCCTCCTCGGTGAGGCTCTTCAGCTCGACCCTGATGGGGAACCTTCCCTGGAGTTCCGGGATCAGGTCGGAGGGTTTGGCCACATGGAACGCTCCGGAGGCGATAAAAAGCACATGGTCGGTCTTGACCACGCCATATTTGGTGGAGACGTTCGAACCCTCGACGATCGGCAGGAGATCGCGCTGCACCCCTTCACGGCTGACGTCGGGCCCCTTGCCGCCAGCTCCGGTCGTCGGCGTGGCGATCTTGTCGATCTCGTCGATGAACACGATGCCGGACTCCTCGACCTTCCGCAACGCCTCCTTGACGACGGCATCCATGTCGATCAGCTTCTGGACCTCCTCCTGTTCGAGGAGCTTGCGGGCCTCGGCGATGGTCAGGCGGCGCTTCTTGCGCTTCTTGGGCATGCCGCTCATCAGGTCCTGCATGATTCCGCCAAGCTCCTCCATCTGGCCGAGTGGCCCCAGGATCTGCATCATGCCTCCCTGCCCCTCGCTGCTGATCTCGATTTCGATCTGGCGATCCTCCATGCGGCCGTTGCGCAGCCGTTCAAGCATCTTCTGGCGGCTTTTCCGGTTCAGTTCGCGCTCGAGACCCTTCTCCTCCGTCCCGATGGTCGAGATCTCCATCCCCTCCTCCTCGCCCGACTCTTCGAGATCGGAAGCGTCCGATTTGCCGACCGGGGGAAGCAGGATGTCGAGCAGTCGCTCCTCGACATGCAGGGCCGCCTTTTCACGAACCTCCTCCGACTTCTCGCTGCGCACCATGCCCACGGCCTGTTCGACCAGGTCCCGGATCATCGATTCAACATCGCGCCCCACATAACCCACCTCGGTGAACTTGGAGGCTTCGACCTTGACGAAGGGGGCCCTGGCCAGTTTGGCCAGACGCCGGGCGATCTCGGTTTTTCCGACTCCCGTGGGGCCGATCATGATGATGTTGTTGGGCATGATCTCATCCCGGAGGTCGTCGCTCACATGCTGGCGGCGCAACCGGTTGCGCAGGGCGATGGCGACAGATTTTTTCGCCTCTTTCTGGCCGATGATATATTTGTCGAGCTGTTCGACGATCTGGCCGGGAGTGAGATGCTCCCGGTCGATGAGTCCACCGCGTTGCCGCTCGAGCGATGATCCTGTATGCTCCTGTTCCATCTGGTTCAGTTGAAAATTGCTTGAAGTGACTGGAATTGGCCTGGACTCCTTCCCACGGGGGCTGACGGAGGCCGGCTGCTCAAAGGGTCTCGATGACGATATGGTCGTTCGTGTAGATGCAGATGTCCGCGGCGATCTTCAGGCTCTCCGACACGATCTGCTCCGCGGAGAGATCCGTATGCTTCAGGAGGGAGCGGGCCGCGGCGAGCGCGTACATGCTTCCGCTGCCGATGGCCACGATGCCGTCCTCCGGTTCGATCACGTCGCCGGTGCCGGAGATGATCAGCGCCTTGTCGTTGCTCACGATGGCGAGCATGGCTTCGAGCCGGCGCAGGTACTTGTCGGTGCGCCAGTCTCGGGCGAGTTCGACGGCCGCCCGCTCGAGCCTGCCGCTGTATGCCTCAAGTTTCTCCTCGAACCTGTCCAGCAGGGTCACGGCGTCGGCAGTCGCTCCGGCGAACCCGGCGATCAGCTTTCCCTGGTAGAGGCGGCGGATCTTGCGGGTGGAGTGCTTCAGCACGGTGGCGCCGAGCGTCATCTGCCCGTCGCTGCCAAGTGCGGCCTTGCCGTCCCTGATGACGCCGATGACCGTGGTCGACCTGATCTGCGGTTTTTCCTGGTTCCCCTTCATGGTGAAATAACGATTAAACTATTTTCTTTCTTAGTCTTGCAACCGGAATTTGCATTTGTTCCCGATATTTTGCAACCGTCCTCCTGGCGATCCTGACCCCTTTGTCGCTGAGCAGTTCGGCCAGCCGGTCGTCGCTGAGCGGTTCGCCGGACGCCTCAGCCTCGATCAGCTCGCGAAGCTGCTGCTTGATGATGCGCGAAGAGAGCTCCTCTCCGTCATCGGTGGCCAGGGATCCGCTGAAAAAGTACTTGAGTTCGAATACCCCGTAGCGGGTCTGCACGTACTTTCCGTTGACCGCCCGGCTGATGGTCGAGATGTCCAGGCCGGTGCGTTCGGCGACGGTTTTCATGATCAGCGGCTGCAGATGCTGCGGGCCGTCGATGAAAAAACGTCCCTGGTTCTCGAGCAGCGCCTCCATGACCTTCAGCATGGTCTGCCGCCTGATCTGCAGGGCGGTGGCGAATTCGTTGGCCCGCTGCAGCTTCTGACGCATGAACTGCTTGTCCTCCTTGGCAAGCTTGCGGCTCGCCAGGGCCTCACGGTAGCTGTCAGAAACCTTGACCGACAGGCTGCTCCGGTCGTTGAGCACTGCCGTGAGCTCTCCGTTCTCGTAGGTGACAATGAAGTCAGGCGAGATATAGTGGCCGCCTTCGTCGACAAAAATTCCGGGATGGGGATCAAGCGAGGTGATCACCCCAATGGCACGTTCGAGCTGCGAACGGTCGATCGAGAGCTTTTTCAGGAGCCGGTCGAACCGTTTGTTCAGAAAATCGTCGAACGCCTCATCGAGAATCCTCCGGGCGTTGCGCAGGGCGCCCTGGTCGTGGTTGCTTGCGGTGACGCTCAGCTGGACGAGCAGGCGGTCCCGAAGGGTTGCGACGGCGACACCGGGCGGGTCGAGATACCAGATGCGGCGCTGGATGGCCCGCACCTCATCCTCGTCGACCTCGATGCCGGAGTGCTCGAGCCCCTCGACGATGACCGATAGCTCCTCGGTCAGATACCCGTCGCTGTCCAGATTCCCCAGGATCTCTGCCGCAATGAGCACTTCACGCCGATCGATGTCCTCATGCAGGGAGAGTTCACGAAGCAGGCGCTCGTGGAATGAGTCGTGCTGCACCGCCTGGAAAAAACGCTCCTCGGAGCCACCCGATGAGCTGAAGCTCGTCCGGCCGTCGTACTCGCTCACCCTTGGGGCGCCGTCAGTGCGATCCTTCATGGAGGCACGGTCAAAACGGGTGACCGAATCGAACATCTCCTGGGTATTGGGCTCCGGACGTGAACCGGAATCGGAAACGTAGGGGGCATCCCCCGGCTGGCGCTCCTCGATGATCTCGAGCATCGGGTTCTCCTGAACCTCGTCGTAGATGCGCTGTTCGAGCTGGGCAAGAGGAAGCTGCAGCAGCTGGCTGCTGATCACCTGCTGGGCAGAGAGCTGGGTAGTCTGTCTGTGCTGTAACCTTATCTCTGCCATGTTATGTCAGATGGATGACTCGATGAAAGCTTTTAAACTGCGATACCACTCGTCTCCGTAAAGTTCCACAAGGGAGGGCCCGACATAATCCACAAGGAGAACACTCTTTTCAGCACCCTGCCGGCGGGCCTCGCGGCACATGTGGTGCTGTTCGTAAACAAGATAATCCAAACCGAACTTTTTTCGCACCCTGATAGGGAACAAACGGCAGGAGAGGGGCTTGTTTTCGCTCAAGAGCCCGCGCCGCCATGCCCCCTCAACAGCGCACAGCGCAACCCCATCCTCGTATACGACAAAGACGCACTCCCGCCCTTCGACAGTCCGGGTATAGAGCGAGCCCTGGTATATTTCGGTGCATCCGTGCCGCCGGATATGCCTCAGGTGCTTTTCGGGCAGCTCGTCCCGAAGCTTTTCCGCGGCTATCTTCAGCGACGGCTCTTCACGGGGGTGCAACGGCGCGCCGAGCTCGCCCTCGATGCAGCAGGCTCCCCGGCAGATGTCGAGCGGGCAGCTGAAACGGGCTTCGAGAAGCGACCGGTCGACCAGCACGTCGCCGATGGATACCATGGACATCTTCAGGAAACGGTTGGGAGGATTGGACGGAGGGTCGGCGTGACCTCACGGTCAGGAGTGGGCAGGCGGAACATGAAAAACCCTCTGCTCTTTTGGCACATCTTCGTTATCTTTCAGAAGTTGCGGCCGGCGACAGAACCGCTGGAATCGTTATCAAACATTGAACAGGGGTCTCCCTCATGGTGCTCATCGACGGAAAAAAGGTATCGGCGGATCTCCAGGAGGAGCTTTCAGCCACGATCAGGCACGATCGTTCCATCACGGGCAAGCTCCCCGGCCTCACGATCATCCTCGTCGGACAGGATCCCTCATCTCAGGTTTATGTACGCAATAAAGCCAAAAGATGCAAAGAGATCGGCATGAATTCGACCGTCATCGAGCTGCCGGACGAAACAACCCTTGAGGAGATCCTCGAAAGAATAGCCCTGCTGAACGCCGATCCCGAAACACACGGGATCCTCGTGCAGCAACCGCTCCCCCCCCATATCGACGAGATGAGCGTGACGCTCGCCATCGATCCTGAGAAGGATGTTGACGGCTTCCATCCCGAGAACATCGGCAAGATGGTGCTTGGCCACTTCGAATCGTGCCATATCAGCTGTACCGCTTACGGCATCCTCGAACTGCTTGGCCGCTATGGCATCGAAACCAGTGGGCGCCACTGCGTCATCGTCGGTCGCAGCAACATCGTCGGAAAACCCATGGCGAACCTCATGCTGCAGAAGCTCGACTCGGCCAACTGCACCGTCACGGTCTGCCACTCGGCATCGAAGGAGATTGCAACCCTGACCAGGCTTGCCGACATCCTCATCGTGGCCGTCGGCAAGCCTGGCTTCATTACGGCCGGCATGGTCAAACCCGGCGCCGTGGTGATCGACGTCGGCAACAACCGCATCGGGGACGCGTCGACGAAAAGCGGCTTCCGGTATGTCGGAGACGTCGATTTCGACGGGGTCAGCACGGTCGCCTCGGCCATCACCCCCGTACCCGGAGGAGTCGGCCCGATGACCATCGCCATGCTGATGAAAAACACCGTCAACTCGTTCCACCGCTCGAACGGACTCTGAAGATGGCCAAGACCTTGACACGCTACATCTGCTCCGCCTGCGGCGCAGTCTCCCTGAAATACCAGGGCCGCTGCTTCGAATGCCAGAGCTGGGGCACCCTTGTTGAAACCCACGACGTGCAGGATGAGCCGAAGTCACGCAAGCAGCGCACCCCCGGGGCATTGCCCATTGTTCAGAACCTCGACGACGAAGTCCCTTCCGGGTTCCACCGCACCATGACCGGCATCGGCGAACTGGACCGGGTGCTCGGCGGCGGACTGATGGAAGCTTCGGCCATCCTGGTCGGCGGGGAGCCCGGCATCGGCAAATCGACGCTCATGATCCAGCTTGCACCTCGTCTGACGGGCAAGAAGGTGCTCTACATGGCCGGCGAGGAGTCTCCGAACCAGATCCGCGAGCGGGCCAAGCGGCTCGGCATCAAGGCGCCAAACCTCAGGCTGGTCTCCGAGGTGTCGCTCGAACGCATCCTGGACACGATTTCGAACGAGCAGCCGTTCCTGGTCATCGTCGACTCCATCCAGACCGTCCACTCGAACGACTACCAGAGTTCAGCCGGCACCATCACCCAGATCAGGGAGTGCGCCGCCGCCCTCATCCGGGCCGCCAAGGAGCAGAACTTCATCCTCGCCGTCATCGGCCACATCACCAAGGAGGGGGCCCTGGCCGGGCCCAAGGCCCTTGAGCACATGGTGGACACCGTGCTGCAGTTCGAAGGCGAAGGGTACCAGCGATACCGTATCGTCCGGTCGGTCAAGAACCGTTTCGGCCCGACCAACGAAATCGGCGTGTTCCGCATGGAGGAGAGCGGCCTGGAGGAGGTGTCGAATCCCTCGGAGTTCTTCATCTCGGACCGGACGACCGACGTGCCCGGCACTGCCGTGCTGGCCGGCATCGAGGGCTCACGGGCCCTGCTCGTCGAGGTGCAGGCGCTGGTGTCGCGCACCGGGTACTCGATGCCGCAACGAATCAGCACCGGCTTCGACCTGAAACGCATCGCCATCATTCTCGCCGTGCTCGAAAAACGCCTGCAGTACCAGACGGCAGGCCAGGACGTGTTCGTCAAGATCGCCGGTGGGCTCCGCCTGGTTGAACCCGCCGCCGATCTGGCCGTTGCCGCGGCCATCGCGTCAGGCCTCCTGAACCGCCCCTGCTGCCCCACGGCCGCCTGCTGTGGCGAGATCGGGCTGTCGGGCGAACTGCGGGCCATCAGCGACGGAGAACGCCGGATCAGGGAGGCGGTCCACCTTGGATTCACCTCCATCGTGATGCCGGTGGCCAACACCCGTGAACTCAAGCCCTCCGTCGGGAAGCTTCCGATCCGCATCCGCGGCTGCCGTTCGCTGCACGAGGCCCTGGAAGCGCTGGATCTTTGACGGGACCGGGGCGTTGTAACCAAGATTTTTCACACTACGCCTGTGCGGTTCGGGCCGGCATTGGTATACTGTTTGAACCGTCAAGCACCACGCCCATGCAGCACGCGAAAGTCCTGATACTGAACGCCAGCTATGAACCGCTGAGCATCTGCGATGCGAAAAACGCCTTTCTCCTGCTGTTCGGCGGCAGGGCCGTGACCGTGTCCAACCATCCAAGACGTTGTATCAGGACCGTTTCCAGGAGCTTCCCGCTTCCCAGCGTCGTAAAGCTCAAGGTGTTTGCGCACATCCACAACCGCAGACCCGAACTGAACCGGAAAAACCTGTTCAGGCGCGACGGCTTCACCTGCCAGTACTGCGGCCGAAGGGATCTGCCGCTGACGATCGACCATGTGCTCCCGAGATCGAAAGGTGGTGACGACAGCTGGGAAAACCTGATCACCGCCTGCAGGGGGTGCAACAGCAGCAAAGGCGACAGGACGCCGGCAGAGGCCGGCATGACGCTCCTTCGCCCCCCGTCCAGGCCTGACCGGATCATGCTGCTGCATCAATGCGGCCATCTTCTTTCGGAAGAGTGGAAACCCTACCTGTTCATGGGCTGAGCGCTGTGCAGTCCTGCCCCCCCCAGACCATCCGTTCGCCTTCGCTCCCGCATGTTCCTCCATTGTTTGCATGACCGTAACACGCCAATCGGGTCCAGTCGTCTATTTTATGTTCGGTCGCCCCCTGCACCAGGGATTCCGGCGACAACAGGCTCAGCAGACCATAAAACCCGACCCCAATGTCAGAACGGATGGCCCATGTTCAGATCAGGAACTTCACCGAGGAGCTGCTCGAAATTGCCGATATGGTCATCGAAACGCTCACCATGGCGCTGGATGCCGGACGCCGGCACGACGACCATATCGGGCAGTTCAAACATATCGACCGGATCATCACGCTCAAGGAGATCAACCTCGAAGAGCGGTGCCTCACGTTTCTGGCCACGGAACATCCCGCAGCCATCGATTTACGCACCATTGTCTCGATCATGAAAACCAGGGACGACCTGAAGCGGATCAACGACCTGACGCTGCATATCATCGAACGGATCCCGGACATGCGTGCCGAGCTGTTCGCGTCGTTCGAATTCGAGAGCATCGGCAAGCGTACGGTCAGCATGATCGAAAAATCGATCAACGCCTTCGTTTCAAGAAATCTGGAGGTCGGCACCCAGGTTTACGCGCTCAACGACGAGATCCACGGCATGCTGCAACACCTGTTCAGGACGGCGACGGCCCTGATGAACCATACCCGGATCGACGCCGATCAACTGCTGTCTGCGCTGAGCATCTCGAGACACTTCGGGCTGATCACCGAACACTCAGGCAACATCGCGCGCA
The DNA here is from genome assembly GCA_013334335.1 of Chlorobiaceae bacterium. Taxonomy (GTDB): domain Bacteria; phylum Bacteroidota; class Chlorobiia; order Chlorobiales; family Chlorobiaceae; genus Chlorobaculum. Next base: position 43,286 of record JAAXXR010000008.1, on the reverse strand, counting down.
CCGCCCATTACCTCGTGACCGGTGAGATCGTCCCACGCACGCACTCGTTCTACAACCAGCTGACCGCATCGCTGGACAACAGCTGCAATTGATCCGGTTCGGCGTCGTGACCGGCCGACCAAGGCCGTTGCGGAACTGAAACTCCGCTTCCGTCCCGGCTGTCCTTTTTTGGCGAAATGTCTTACATTAGAGCAGGCAACCATCTCATGCGAGACATTTGACAACCGGTGTTCAAAACGGAGTGATAGCACCATGTTCCGACTCCTGCTGATCTGGATCATCAACGCGACCGCGGTCTATGCCACCGCACACTTTCTTCCCGGCATTTCGATCAGGAACTTCGCCGCCGCATTCATCGTGGCGCTGGTGCTCGGCCTGATCAACGCCCTGATCAAACCGGTGATGGTCTTTTTCTCGATTCCCTTCATCGTCCTGACGCTCGGGCTGTTCATGCTGGTGATCAATGCCCTGATGCTGCAGCTCGCGGCTGCGTTCGTCGAAGGGTTCCGGGTCGAAAGCTTCTGGTGGGCCATGCTCGGCTCACTCTGTATCAGCTTCGTGGCGTGGCTCCTCGAAGCCTTGCTGAACGTGTAACCACCAAACAGAACGCAACCAACCATGCAGGGAGAAGCTCAGGCGCTCGTGCTCGTCAAGGCGAACAAGCTCAAGCTACAGGCTGTCAAATACCAGGCTGACCAGCCCGGCGACGTACTGGTCAGGACAATCGCCAGCACCATCACGCCCGGCATCGACCGGCTGCTTTTGACCAACAAGCCCATATCGAACAAAGTGCTCGCCTACCCGGTCATCACGGGCAGCGAGAGCATCGGGCAGGTGATGCAGGCGGGTCCCGGGGTGGTCGGCCTGAAAGAGGGCGATTTCGTCTATGCATTCCGGGGCGACCGATGGCTGGGAGTCGATCCCTATTACGGCTGCCATGCCGAAGTGATCCCCACCTCGCAGGAAAACCTTCTCCCGCTCGGACGGAAGCCGATCCACCGTGATCTGCTCATCGGCCTGGTCGCCTACGTCGCAAGCGCACTGGAGAAGATCCCGCTCGACCCTTCGATGCGGGTGCTCATCCTGGGTCTGGGCTCGGTTGGACTCATGGTTTCGGAACTCCTGCACCAGAGGGGTATCCTGCAGGTCGACGCACTCGAAAACTTTCCCCTCAGGGGCCAGCTCTCCCACGCGGAGAACATCGCCATCGACATCGTCGATTTCACCCATGAGTTCAACGACCGGTACGACGTGGTCATCGAGACCACCGGGCGCATCCTCATGGTCGAAAAGGCCGTCCGCCTCATGAAACCACAGGCCAGGGTGCTCCTGATGGGCAGCTACGATCTCCTCGGCTACGACTACCGGCTGATCCAGCACAAGGAGCCGGTGCTGATCTGTTCGAGTGTCACCACGTTCCGGCACCTCGAGGCCGCCCACCGCACCCTCGAACAGGAGTCGGTCGACACGGAGAAGTTCTTCACGAACGTCTTCCCGGTCAGCCAGTACGAACTGGCCTACCGGATAGCCCTTGACAGCAAGGAGGCAATCAAGACCGTCATCAGTTGGATCTGACCGTGACCGAGCCGATCAACATGACCATACGACTCACCGGCATCACCAAATCGTTCGGCGAGTTCCGGGCCAATGACGCCGTCAGCCTCCTCGTCCACCCGGGCACCATCCACGCCCTCGTTGGTGAAAACGGCGCGGGAAAAAGTACCCTCTCGAACATCCTCTACGGTCTCCTTCAGCCCGATGCGGGCACGCTTGAGATCAACGGTCGTCCGGTGACGTTCGACTCCCCCCGGCAATCGATCGAGGCCGGCATCGGCATGGTCCACCAGCACTTCATGCTGATCCCCACCCTCACCGTCGCCGAAAACATCATCCTTGGCGGAGAGCCCGCCCCCCTGTTCGCGCCCCTCTCCAGGAAAAGAGTCCACCGCGAAATCCTCGAACTTTCCCGCCGTCACGGCATGGAGCTCGATCCCGACGCTCCGGTAAGCACCCTGTCGGTCGGAGAGCAGCAACGGGTGGAAATCCTGAAGGTGCTCCACCGCAATGCGCGACTCCTGATCCTCGACGAACCGACAGCCGTGCTCTCGCCTCCAGAAACCGAGCGACTGTTCACGGCGCTGCGCTCGCTCGCCGCCGAAGGCCGCTCGGTGCTGCTCGTCACCCACAAGCTCGACGAAGTGCTCGAGGTGTCGGACGAGGTGAGTGTCATGCGCAAGGGGAAGCTTGCCGGCACCATGCCGACCCGTGAGGCGACAAAGGGGTCGCTGGCCCGCCTGATGGTGGGCCGTGATGTGCTCCTGAGAACGGACAATCCGCCGCAGCAGGCCGGAAAAGCGGTGCTCTCGGTCGAGGGGCTCGGCTACGTGACCCCGGATGGCCGCGCGAAGCTCAACGACCTCAACTTGAGGGTGCATGCGGGAGAGGTCTACGGTATCGCGGGTGTGGAGGGCAACGGACAACGGGAACTGTTCTCGCTCCTCTGGGGCACCTACGACCACAGCGCACGGGTCTCCGGAAACATCTCCGTCGAGGGTGTCAGCCTGATCGGACTGCATCCTGCCGGGATTGCCGACATCGGTGTTTCGATGATCCCCGAAGACCGGCTCGGCTGCGCTATCGTTCCCGAATTCGGTATCGAGGAGAACCTCCTCTTCGGACGGCATCGGGAGCGCACCTTCCACAAGGGGGTCGGTTTCGACCGGGAAAAGGTCCGTCGCGAGACCAAGCGGCTGATCGGAGCGTATGACATCCGGTTCAGCGGAAAGCTCAATCCCCCCATCTCGTCGCTATCGGGTGGGAACCAGCAGAAACTCGTGCTCGCCAGGGAACTGGAACGCCCCGGCATCAGGCTGCTCCTGCTCGCCCAGCCGACACGGGGGGTCGATATCGGAGCGATAGAACTGATCCACAAGAGAATCATCGAAGCCAGAGGCAGGGGCATGGCCATCCTGCTGGTCTCCTCCGAGCTTGAAGAGCTCATCGCGTTGTCGACGAGGATCGGCTGCATCTTCGAAGGGCGCATCCGCCACGAATTTTCCGAGGAGGCCGTCCGCAATGGTCGCGACCATGCGTCCGGGTTCGAGAAAGAGATCGGCCTCCACATCACCTGAAACTCCGCCGTCAGATGTCAGACAGAACCATGCAGCCAGTCGTCACGCTCCTCTCGTTGCTGCTCGCTCTCGCTGCGGGAAGCGCGATCATCGCCGCCACGGGAAACGACCCGAGCGAGGTCTTCCAGCGCATGCTCCGTTCGACGTTCGGCTCCGGTTACGGATTCGGCCAGGTGCTTTTCCGATCGACCACCCTCGTGCTGACGGGCCTGGCGGTCGCGCTCCCCTTCAGGGTCCGCCTGTTCAACGTCGGGGCTGAAGGCCAGCTGCTCATGGGCTCGTTCGCCGCGGCGCTCTGCGGCGTCTTCCTGCCAGCCACCACCCATCCGGCGCTTGCGGTTCCTGCGACCATCTTCGTCGCCATGGCCGCCGGAAGCTTCTGGGCACTGACCGCAGGTGTGCTGAAGGTGCGCTTCGGGGTCAACGAGGTGATCTCCACCATCATGTTGAACTTCATCGCCCAGGCCATAACGGGCTACCTCCTGACAAACTTTTTCGCGGTACCGTCGACCGTACATACCGCCGCCATGGCCCCCGGAAGCAACCTCCCCGGCCTCGACGCGCTCTTCGGCCTCTCCTGGCACTCCCCGGCCAACTTCTCGACGCTTCTCGTCATCGGGATATCGGCATCGGCTGCGCTCCTGCTCTTCCGCTCCAGATACGGCTACACCATGATCGCCGCCGGACTGAACCCTGAAGCCGCACGCCACGCGGGAATCGCCACAAACTCGCGCATCCTCGGATCGCTGGCTATCGGCGGAGCGCTTGCCGGCCTTGGAGCCGCCAACCTCGTGTTGGGCTACAAACACTGGTTCGAGGCAGGCATGACCTCGGGAGCCGGCTTCATGGGGATCGCCGTGGCGCTTCTTGCCGGCGCACACCCGATCTGGATCCTCATGTCGGCACTGCTGTTCGGATGGCTCGACTACGGAGGGCTCACGGTCAACACCATGGTACCGAAAGAGGTGTTCATGATCGTCCAGGCGGTCACCATTCTTGCCATCATCTCCTTCCCTGCCCTTCCGGGCATGCGGCGCAGGGGCTGAGCAGCGCGTCCCGTCAACCGGGGAATCATGAAATTACTGCGAAGTTTTTACACTTAAGGAAAGGATTGCGTATCTTCCAGTTAATTGTTACCCCATAGCATCAGGTATCCAGAAGACACTTACCACCATGCCAAAAAAATCAGCGGAGAAAGCTGTCGCGGAAAAAAGCCCCGCAAAGAAAGCGACGAAAAAAGCAGCCGTGCCGGAAGTCAAAGTTCCGAAAAAAGCGTCAAAAAGCGCAGTAGCCGTCCCGGAAACAAAACCGGCGGCCGTCAAGAAAGCTGCGCCGGAAAAGGTGAAAAGCGAAAAACCGAAGTCCGGGAAAAAGAGCGAGGGAAAAGCAAAGAAAAGCGGCGCCACGCTCGCACCGGAGCAGATCGAGGAGCATATCAGGGTCGCAGCCTACTTCCGGTGGGAAGAGCGGGGAAAACCGGAAGGGTCCCACCATGACGACTGGGTCGAGGCAGAAAAAGCGATCACCAAATAACCTTGCGGCTCAGTCCGATGGAGTCACAAAAAAAGCCATTCACCGAATGGCTTTTTTTATATTTCCCGTTTTCAGAACCACAGCCCTGGCAACGCATACGCATGAATTGGATCAGTACGGTCTTTGGGAGCATCAGGATATTGTTTGCCGGCCTCTGGCTGGTCATACGCATCATCCTCGAATACTTCGGCTTCATCAGCGACGGAAACGACCGTGCCACGGGGATCAAGGACCTGCGGGACGAGTACAGGAAGGCCAACTACCGCTGAACAGCTTCCTGCAGGCTGTTTCGAGCTCCGTACGCCGGCATCGGGCGGAGGGAGCGTTCACTAATGCTCTTTCGTGACCACCGTCATCTCGACCTGCTGACCGGCTGGCAGGAAGGTGTTGACGGCGGGTTTCTGGCTGATGACCGTGTTCGGTACCAGCATGGCCGAATACTCGTAGGTGATCTTGCCAACGGTCAGACCCCTCTGCAGAATGACGCTCCTGGCCTGCTCGATCGACATGCCAAGCACCTCCGGAACCACCATGCGCTTCATCCCCTCCGGCTCCACCGAAAGTTTGCCGACGATCAGCGCGACGCCGGTACCGATCTTCACCGACACATTCGCAGGCACCGTCTGGCTCAACACCCGACCATCCTCCTCGACGTTCGAAACCGACTGGAACTGCACATCGTCGACGGTCATGCCGATCCTCGCCAGGGCCTGACGGGCTTCATTTTCCGGCCGTCCGACAAGTTCAGGCATGGAATAGCGCGGTTTCTCCTGGCGGTTGAGTACGAGGTAGACGTTGCGCCCCGGCTTGACGCTCGACATGGCCGCCGGCAACTGGTCGAGAACGATGTCCGGCCCCACATCGGAAAGGTAGCGGACATTGTAGCTTTTCTTCGCCTCGAGCCCGGACCACTTCAGCTTGCGCGCAGCATCTTCGAACGACATGTTCCGAACATCCGGAACGCTGATCTCCCTGCCGCTCGAGGTGTAGAAGGGAAGGATGACCCTGTCGAACATGACGATCGCAAATATGACGAAAAGGACCCGGAACCAGAATGTTTTCATTGCTTGTTGATGGATGATGAGGATGTCAGCCTTGTGCGGGTGCTCAGTGCTGTCGTTTCATGACGAAGTCGACAAGCCGTTCGAGCGAACGCCGGGCATCGTTTTCCGGAAAATGCGCTATCGATTCGATGGCCTTGGAGGCAAACCCCTCGGCAACGGTTGCCGCATAGTCAAGACCGCCCTTTTCACGAACGAATGCGATCACGTCCCTGCTCCTGACTGCCCGCTGCTTCGAACTTTTCAGGATTGACTTGATCCTGTTCTGCTCGGTTTTCTCCGAATGCAGCAGGGCATGGATGAGCGGCAGGGTGATTTTCCTGTCCTTGATGTCGATGCCAAGCTGCTTGCCTGTTTTTTTCGAATCGCCGGTATAATCGAGCAGGTCGTCCCTTATCTGGAAAGCGAGTCCGAGGTACTCACCGTAGCTCTTGAGGCTCGCGATATCCTCTTCCGAGCTGGTCGCACTGGCCGCTCCGATGGCGCAGGAGGTGGCGATCAGCGAGCCGGTCTTGTCGGCGATGACGCTCAGGTAGTCCTCTTCCGTGATGTCGAGGCTCCGGGTCTTCTGTATCTGCAGGAGTTCTCCTTCGCTCATCCGCTTGACGGCCTCCGAAACCAGGTGAAGCGACCGGTAATCGTTGTTCTCGAGGGAGTACAACAACCCCTTCGAAAGCAGGTAGTCGCCGATGAGCACGGAAATCTTGTTTTTCCAGAGTGCGTTGATGGAGGGGATTCCCCGGCGCATCTCGGCGCCATCCACGACATCGTCATGAATTAGGGTCGCCGAATGGAGCAGCTCGACCATGATCGCCCCGCGATAGGCCGAATCGCCGACCTCGCCGAACACTTTCGCGGAGAGCAGCACCAGCAGGGGACGAATCTGCTTTCCCTGCTGCCTGAGGACATAACGGCTGACTTTGTCGACAAGACTGTTACTCGAGTGCAGAACACTCTTGTAACGCTCCCGGAACAGTTTCAACTCATCCGAAACGGATGCGGTAACCTCTTTGATATCCACAGATTCCTGTTGCTTGTTGTGTGCGGTCTCGGAACGGATTACGGTATAAGTCGAGATAAGTTATCGATATTTCAATGATTAAAAAAATCACACCCGCGCCTCCTCCTTCTCCCCTTCCGGAGCGCGCCCCGCCGGTAAAAAACATTTGGGCCCTATCGGGTACTTTTATTACTATGAAACGGCTACGGGCTGATCCCTCCAGGATTGCCGCACCGCGCTCCATAGTCTCCTGAAATTTTCCGAAACCATGACTGCCGTCACGGCAACGGCCCCGCGACCCACCATGAGCAACGACAGCGAATCCATCTTCCCGGTTCCGGACGGCAACGGCCAGGCTCCTGACGAAACTCGCGAGCATGCGGCCGCGACCTCCATCGAAACGATCGCAACCCGTCCTGCACCGCCTGACGACCCCGCCGGAATCACACCGGTTCCGAGCGATGCTCACCCTGGCCATGTCGCCGGCATCGAGAGTGAAGAGCAGGAAGAGCGGGAGGAAGGGGGCCTGTCATTCATCGACCATCTTGAAGAGATCCGCTGGCGCCTTTTCAGGGCTGGGGCCTTCTTTATTGTCGCCACCGCAATCTGCGGCATCTACGCCGACTTCCTCGTCAACCAGGTGCTTATCGGGCCACTGAAGGATAGCGGTCCGAACATCGTCCTGCAGAACCTGGTACCTTACGGCCAGATCTCCCTGTACCTGCAGGTGGTCTTTTTTTCAGGCTTCGTGCTCTCCTTCCCTGCATGGGCATGGCAAATCTGGAAATTCGTCGAACCAGGACTGCATGACACCGAACGCAAGGCCAGCAGGTTCATCATCCTGTTCATCTCCCTGTGTTTCTTCACCGGTATCGCATTCGGCTATTTCGTGTTCCTGCCGATTTCCCTGAAGTTCTTCGCCGGATTCGGCTCACCCCTCATCCGGAACAACATCGCCGTCCAGGACTACGTGAGCTTCTTCCTCGGCACCCTCATTACGGCCGGACTCGTGTTCGAGCTGCCATTCATCTCCTACGTGCTGTCGAAGATCGGCCTGCTGACGCCCGCGTTCATGCGGTTCTACCGCAAACACGCCATCGTGGTGATGCTCGTGGTCGCCGCCATCGTGACTCCGTCGACCGATATGGTCACGCAGATGGTCATCGCCGTCCCGATGATCCTTCTCTATGAGATCAGCATCATCATCTCCGGTCGCGTACAGCGGAATAAAAACCGTGAACAGCTTCAGGCGGGAGCATGACAGGCACCTCACCGCTCCAGCCGAACCTCGTGTTCGAAACCGTCCCCGGGAGGACGCTTGAAGGCAATCCGCTGAAGGACCCCGCCCCGAGAAGAGTTCCGGTCTACCTGCCCCCCTCCTATGACGGCACCCGGAGGTTTCCGGTCATCTACCTGCTTGCCGGATTCGCCTCTACTGGCACAAGTTTCATGAACTTCAGCTTCGGCCGGCGGACCATTCCGGAGATGGTCGACAACATGATCAGGATGGGCGAGATGGAGGAAACGATCCTGGTCATGCCGGACTGCATGACACGCTACGGAGGGTCGCAGTACGTCGATTCGACCGCGACGGGCCCTTACGAAAGCTACCTGACGGATGAGCTGATCCCTTTCATCGACAGCCGTTTCAGCACACTCTCCGCCGGGCGCCACCGTGCGATTGCGGGCAAGTCCTCAGGCGGGTTTGGCGCCATCAGGCTCGCCATGAGGCACCGGGGACTTTTCGCGGCGGTGGCGTGCCACAGCGGAGACATGGCGTTCGAGCTCTGCTACCGGCCAAACTTTCCGGCTGCGGCACGAACGCTCGAACGGTACCAGGGAAGCATCGCCGCATTCTTCAACAACTGGGAGTCGCTCGACAAGAAGCCGCGGGGAGAGTTCGCCCTCCTTGACGCTCTGGCCATGTCGGCGGCTTACTCGCCCCGACATTCCGGAGAGGTCCCGGAAAACATGGACCTGCCGTTCGACCCTTTCACCTGCGAACTGGTTCCGGAAATATGGGAAAAATGGCTTCGGTTCGACCCGATCCAGATGATCGCAAAGGCCGAATACCGGGATGCGCTTGGCTCGCTCGACCTGCTTTTTCTCGACTGCGGCTCGCAGGACGAGTACAACCTGCAGTTCGGGCACCGGATATTCTCAAGGCTGCTCAAAGCCGCCGGCATAAACCATCGCTACGAGGAGTTTCCGGACACCCATGCCGACACCTCGTACCGCTATCGGAGCTCACTGCCGCTCCTGGCGGCGCAGATAGCTCCCTGACTCGACAAGGTCAACGAGGTTCCGGAACACCTCGCCGGTCCTCGAACGCAGTTCCTCGACCGAGCCGTTGTTCCAGATTACGTAATCTGCCCGCTCGACCAGTTTCTCCTGCGGCCATTGCGCCTGCATGCGCTTCAGTACCTCCTGGCGGCTGCCGAGACCGCGTGATACGGCGCGGGCCACCCGCAGGCCGTCATCGGCAGCAACCACGACAATCCGGTCCAGATCGCCTTCGCGTCCAGACTCGAAGATGATTGCCGCCTCCTTGCAGAGTATCTTCCTCCCCTGTCGGCGGCACCGCTCAACCTCCCGGTCGAATGCCTGGAATACCTTGGGATGGATGAGGGCATTGAGCGCATCGAGCTTCCCCCTGTCCGAAAAGACCTCAGCGGCAATCGAACGGCGGTCGATGCAGAGAGCTCCCGAAGCATCGCGGGAGTAGACCCCGGGGCCAAACAGAGCAACGATCCCGTCGATGACTTCAGCATCGGAAAGCTGTAGCTCCCTGGCCACACGATCAGCCTCGAACAGCTCGCATCCGAGTCCGGCAAGGATCGAACACACCGTGCTCTTGCCGCTGCCGATCCCCCCGGTCACACCGACCAGCAGCGGTCGCACCGCCATCGCGGTCACCGTCGCTGACGAAGTTGTTTACGGACCTCCACCAGCACCTCACGCCAGAGAGCGGGATCCTTCGAATAGGCACGAAGCTTCTCGTCGAAAATCTTCTGGTCGATGCCGTGACGAACGAACAGGGAATCAAGATCGCCAGTGGTCAACGGAAGGGCCTGTACCGAGTCCGACGGCTCGGCCGAACCCGAACGGACAAGGTAGTCGCTGTAGAAGGCGGCGAACTTCCGGTCCGTCGAATCGAGCCCGGGAGCACCCTGCAGGCTGCAACCCGCAAGAACCGCCAGACATATCCCCATCGCCGGCAACCGCCGCAACAACCTGGAGATGCATGTCACACGGCGAAGTTTCATCGAACCCTTTGTTGACAAATGTTGCATATTATTTTTCCTTTCAAGAAACTAAAACGGAAAGAGTAAAGTTAAAAACATACTTAAGAACTCCGCTCTGCAACCATAAAACCAATCAGTCCCATGGCATATCAGCAACCCTCGCTTCCCTGGTCCGAAAATGCGCTTGAGCCCCACATCTCTTCCCTGACCATCGGTTTCCATTACGGCAAGCACCACGCGACCTACATCAAGAACTACAACGGCCTGGTGGAAGGAACCCCATTCGACGCCATGCCGCTCGAAGAGGTCATCCGGGCGACCGCTACTGACCCGTCCAAGGTCGGCGTGTTCAACAACGGCGCCCAGGCCTGGAACCACAGCTTCTACTGGAACAGCCTCGCCCCGGATGGCGGTGGCGTACCGTCCGGTGAGCTCGCATCGAAGATCGATGCCGATTTCGGCAGCTTCGACAAGTTCAAGGAGGAGCTGAAAAACGCGGCAGTCACCCAGTTCGGCAGCGGCTGGGCATGGCTTGTCCTCGACAACGGCACCCTCAAGGTCGTGAAAACCGGCAACGCGCAGACCCCGATCACCAGCGGCCAGACGCCCCTCCTCTGCGTTGACGTATGGGAACACGCCTATTACCTCGATTACCAGAACCGTCGTCCGGATCACGTGGCTGCCGTCATCGACAACCTCCTGAACTGGAACTTCGCCGCAGCAAACCACAGCGCCGCGAAATAAGCCTTCCGGCTACCGACGTCACCAAAGGCTCCGTAACGGGAGCCTTTTCTTATTACCATTCCGTCCATCCCGCAACACGCTCCATTACCAACTCACCCTCACAACCACGGCATGCGCTCGGCAAGATCCAGGTTCACCACCTTCGCCTTCAGCGGCCTTCTGAAGGTGATCGTAAGGTTCGGCGGGTTGATGACACGCTCGTCATACACCACCCTGATGCGGTGCGAACTGGTGGATTCGTCAGGCCGGTAAAGCTCCATGTCGATCTCCTTGGGGACACTCACCTGGCCGGTTCCGGCAGGTTGCACCTGGAACTCGGCAAATCGGAATACGACCGTTTTCCTGCCGGCACGATCCAGAAGGGTCATCCCTTCGAGCACCTTCGAAGCCTCGTCAACCACCAGCACCTTCTGTCCATCCGAGGAGCTGACCGTATAGCTGACCTTGCCGGACCCCTGCGTGACCGACTCGATGGCACTCACCGGTTCGACCATGCCGGCGAGGCCGAAAAGCGTCTCGGTCATCTGGCCGAAACCGGCCTGCACTCCGAGGATCTTTTCGAGGTTTTCGCCACTGTTGCGGCCGATAAGCATCCTGTTGTTCAGGAGGTCGTGCACGAACAGCGAATCCGGCCGGATAAGCATGTCGGCAACCGGCCAGCCGAGAATGCCGGCGGTCACGATGAGCCGGGCACTCCTGGACTTCTGCAGCTGCACGTTGCAATAGGCTTTCGAATCCCGTTTCGGCGTCTTGAGATAGATATCGGCGTAACCGTCGAGGGACTCGACCCTGCGGGAGCCGGCCGAAACCTCACGGTAGAGCCGTTTCAGCTCCGTCGACAATGCAACCTTATCCCCGGGTGCCTGTGGGCCCCGTGTTATCTCCTGCATGCCGGAACAGCCGGCGACGGCAACAAATGCAAGCATACAGCAGAAGGTCCTTATGGCGTTCCTCATCATCGTCTCCTTTTCCTGTTCGTCATTGATTCATACCTCACGGACAAGCGTCTCACAATCTTCGTGCCGGATGGGGCTTGATTGTCCTGAAATGTTATTTTACACCAATTCATAGCGCCATCAAAACACGAACCGGGGAGTTTTTCATCCATGCACGCACTGTACCTCAAACCAAAAGAACACCGGAGACTGCTCAGTGGTCACCTGTGGGTCTTCAGCAACGAACTCCGGGAAATCCCCCGCGATATCGCTGCCGGAGAGACCGTGCAGCTCTTCACGCATGACGGAAGGCTACTCGGCACCGGGTTCTTCAATCCCCAGTCGCTGATCGCATTCCGCCTTCTGACAAAAACAGAAGAGCAGCCAGACCGGGAGTTCTTCCGGAAAAAGATCAAGGAAGCCCACCGGCTGCGTGAAAAAATCTATCCGGCAACGGAGACCAACGCCTGGAGGGTTGTTCACGGTGAGTCCGACGGCCTGCCCGGCCTGGTGATCGACCGGTTCGACCAGGCGATCGTCATGCAGTCCTTCTCGGCAGGCATGGACCGGCACCTGCCGCTCATCACCGAGGTCCTCAGGGAGCTGTACGACCCGAGTGCGATCGTGATCAGGAACGAATCCCCGCTCCGCGAGCTCGAGGGGCTGCCGCTCTACAAGGAGATGATCCTGGGTGGCCCGGAGGAGGCGCAGCAGGTGATTGTCGACGGCGGCATCAGCTATCAGGTCAACATCTTCGAAGGCCAGAAAACCGGCTTCTTCCTCGATCAGCGTGAAAACCGACGGATCGTCAGGAAATATTCGGCAGATGCCGACGTGCTGGACGTCTACACCAACGATGGCGGGTTCGCGCTCAACGCGATGTTTGCCGGCGCCCGTTCCACCACGATGGTGGATATCTCGCAGGAAGCGCTGCAACGAGCCGAGCAGAATGCCCGCATGAACGGGTTCAGTAACTTCTCCATCGTCGCGTCCGATGCTTTCGAGGCCCTTTCCCGGCTCAAGCAGGAGCAGAGAAACTTCGATCTGGTGATCCTCGATCCGCCAAGTTTCACGAAAAGCCGCAAAAATGTGCCGCAGGCGCTCAAGGCTTATGCCAAACTCAACAGGATGGGCCTTCAGATCGTCAGGGATGAAGGCTTCCTGGCCACGGCATCCTGCTCGCATCACGTCTCCGAAGAGGATTTTCTGGCAACGGTGCATCTTGGCGCCTTGCAGGCCGGCAAGCACCTCCGCCTCATCTACCGCAGCGCTCAGCCGCCGGACCATCCGATGCTGCTCTCCATGCCCGAAACCGGTTACCTGAAGTTCGCCTGTTTCTACGTCACCAGCCTCTGACCTGTGTGCGCTCCCCCAGAGGTTGCCGCATCAGCATGAGGTCGAATGAATCATGTCGGAAGTTCCGATTCCCTGGGAGCATTGATTTCCCCTGGGGACCGGTGCTTCCGGGATAAAGACGCCGGGTGGGGAAAGTCTTCCTGTGGATTTCATGATGAAACCGCCTCAGCAGGCAAACACTCGTTACAGAACCGGGCGACAGGTGGTCGAAATAAAAAAAGTTTGCCTATATTTTTTTGATTACTGATCCGGAGATCACCCATTCCCCTCCGGCCACCTCACTGAGTACCGGGGCGCATGATGACCGAACGCAACGCCCGCCGGTTTTCCATGCAGTACCCATCCTTGCATGACCAGGACAGCTTCGAGGCCGTCTGCGGTCGGGCTGAACGACGATGACGCAATGGCAACACAACGGTGCCGGTACAATGACCACCGAACGACCGGATCGACAACCCGCATGACGACAATGCACGAAAGAAACGAAAGATTTACCGTGTACAGAGCGGTCACGGCAAGCGCCGCCCTGATGTGCCTTCTGCTTCTGCTTCTCCTTCACGCCTTTCCGGCCTACGGCCTCACGGAATCAAAAAGCGACGTCGCGACGGCTGAACAGTCGAGGCTGCTGAACGGGGAGATCATCGTCACCACCTCGGCGCTTGACGACGGCATCACCGGGGTCAGGGGCAAAATCTACATCGACGCATCTCCAGGGCAGATATGGCAGGCGATCACCGACTACGAAAACCAGAAGCACTTCGTGCCGAAACTGATCGACAGTGGCCTGATCTCCGACAACGGCACCGAACAGGTGATGTTCGAAACCGGAAGGACTGGTGTCCTGTTCTTCACCAAGACCGTGCACATCAAGCTCAGGGTCAGGGGCGAACCTCCAAAGCGGCTGCTCTTCCAGCAGGTGGACGGCGACTTCAAGATCTACCAGGGAGAATGGGTAATCGACGAGATGCCGAACGGAAAGGGGGCGATGCTCACATTCCGGGCGGAGATCAAACCCGATTTCTTCGCGCCGCCCTATTTTGTCCGGAACGTCCAGCAGAAAGACCTTCCGATGGTGCTCACCGCTATGAAAAAGCGTGCCGAAACCGAAGCCGCTATCGGAAAAACAGGTGGAAAACGCCAGAATGGAGCCTCCTGACCGGAGAGCAGGCAAACAGCTTCCAGGCAGTTGCATTCCCGTAGGCCCTCCCCGATTTTGAAGCAAGATCTGCACTGCGGCGGAACAACACAAAACACGCACGAAACATGACTGACTCACGACTGGCCCAGGTGATTGCCGGCGCATGGAACTCCTGGATGAGGCGCTTGAAACTCAATGGCGACCTGGATGACATGAGCGACTACCTGAAGCGTGCGGTCGACGATTCCCTGTCGATCGATGACGCGTGCCGGACGATCTTCGCCGAAGGATTCGCCGCAGGGCAGAAGTACGGCAAGGCTTCGGTATTCAGGGAGTGTGAACGCCGATACAAGCTGAACTGACTTCCATCGCGGCCATTGCTGCCGCTTCAGTCCACGAGCCCTTTCGATTTCAGGGCTTCACGGGTGAGTTGCTGACGCAACGCAAGCCCCTTCGCATCGAGGATATCGATATTCATGGCGAACAGCCAGACCTTCCCCCCGGTTTCAACCCAACCCACATACCAGCCTGTACCGGGTTTCCCCCGGGCCGCCCAACCGCTCTTAGCCCGGAGTGTAAACCGGGTGGAATGCTCCACGATCATGATCTCACGGAGTGTCTCGCAGGCCCGGGGACCGAACGGCAGGGCGCGGTTCACGAACCGGCGAAGAAACTCCACCTGTTCGATGGCGCTGATCGTGAGCGAACCGTCAAGCCAGAAGGTCGCAACGTCGAACGGCTCCCCCAACTTTCCGTAGGAGCATCTCCTGAGGTAATCCCGGTACGTATCCGCCCCCACCCTTCTGGCGAGTTCCTGGTAGTACCAGACACAGGAGACCCTGAAGGCGCTCTCCAGAGTCTGGTCACGGTTCCAGTCAGGGAAATCGTAATGGCGGCCATCCCAGACGATCACCTCTTGCTTCCCTTTGACCGCCCCCTCCTCGAGCGCGACAAGCGTATTGAGTATCTTGAAGGTGGATGCGGCTGGATAGCGTCGGGATGCACGTCCGGAATCATGCATGAAGGTATCGCGGCCATCCAGGGAAGAGATCACCATGGTCCCCTCGGTTTCATGGCGTGCAAAAACCTTCGCCAGATCCTGGTCATCGGCCAGGACGTACGAAGGGACAAGGAACAGGGCCAACAGAAGCGGAATCATGCGGACAAGCCGGTACTGGCGACAAGCTCCGGGAATGCGCCCTGTTCGACCGCATGACGGCTCCTGCGACCGTAAATCTGACATTGACATCGGCGTTGACTCCTTGATGGTAAGCTGCTGTTTCAGAAACACGGGATAAGTCCCGAAAACTCCCGGCAAAGCGTTCCCGTTGAAGCTATCGCCCCGGATTATCTTCCGGAACAGCCTCGTAGCCGAACCTTTGCAAATCTTCGACGGCACCTTTTTTTTGAAAGTTTTCAGAACGCGAACCGTATCTTTCTCAACATGAATGCCTGTCGACGAGCCAGCATGCACGATGATCGACCCGCGGCTTCCTGACCATCGGCAAGAGTCGTGGCGGGCATCCGGAAAGATCGCCAAAACCATTGACTCCCGTTCCCCATGCAGTATCGGGAACTGAGTCACGTATTCGTCAATTCTTCACCATCTCCGGCACATGAGAAGTTATCTGAAAAACGGGCCGAACGGACTCGATCGCATTGACGAGTGGCAGGAACAGTGCTGGATCAATGTCGAGTGCCCGGATAAGAACGATGAGTATCTGATCCTGAACAAACTGAACGTACCCGCCTGGTTCTACGGGGATATCGAGGATATCGACGAACGTCCCCGCATCGAGACCGAAGACAACTGGACCCTGGTCCTGCTGAGGATACCCTTCAAGACCAACGATGAAAAACTCCCCTTTTCCACGATCCCGCTTGGACTCATCTTCAACGAACATAACGTCATCTCGGTCTGTTTTTTTGAAAGCGACATGATCCGGGATTTCATCGGATACACGAAACGCAAGAACATCTTCATCGAGAACAATTACGATTTTGTCCTGAAGCTTCTGCTCTCCTCCAGCGTCTGGTTCCTGAAATATCTCAAACAGATCAACCTGCAGATCAAGATCGCCGAGGACAAACTCGAAAAATCAATCAAGAACGAGGACCTGCAGACGTTGCTGCAGATCGAGAAATGCCTGGTGTACTTCATGACTTCGCTGAAGAGCAACGATATCCTGCTGCACAAAATCAAGAATATCCTCTCCAGAAAGGAGGGCTACGACCTGGAACTGATCGAGGATGTCGAAGTCGAGCTCAAGCAGGCTCTCGAACTGACCAACATCTACAGCGACATTCTCAGCGGCATGATGGACGCCTACGCCTCGGTCATCTCCAACAACCTGAACGTGGTCATGAAACGGCTGACCTCCATTTCGATCATCCTGATGATCCCGACCCTGATCGCCAGCCTCTATGGAATGAACGTGCCCAACTCGCTGGAGAACGCCCCGCTGGGTTTCTGGTTCATCCTGCTCTTCTCGTTTGTGCTCTCGACCTCGGGGGTGCTGCTGTTCAAGAGCCGGAACTGGCTGTAACCCAGGCGCCCGCTGACATCACGGAGCAGAACCAGTCACGTCACGGCCGCAGCGGGACGGACACGCTTACCGTGAACCAGCCCTGGAGAGCTCCGTCGACGACGCCCGACGGCGGTTCCGCTCCCCTCTGAAGGCTTTAGGGAAGCCCTGCCTTCACGGAGGGCAGGGCTTCATTTCCGCCTGGCTTGATCCAGCTCAGGCAATCCCAACAACACCTTCATATCGATAACCGCCATAGACCACCGGAGCATGAACGATCATCGGCGACGAGTACCTGTAGGCATTCACTGATGAATTGACGTTCATGTCATGAAGCTGAGCAATCCGTAATCTGATACCCCAATCATCATGAAGGATTTTCGTGAAAACAGCCGACTCAGACGCAGACTACATGTGTGGGGACAACTGATTTTACGTAAGGGCAAAACCTACCAGGGTGTGTCACAGGAACTGGTACGCATGACCTGGGTCTCGTTCCTTGCACAACTCAATCTGACCCAGGACTTACCGTTTCTTCTTGTTGCTGTTCTCGTCGGACTGCTTACGGGCTATGTTGCTGTCGTCTTTCATGAAGCTATACGGACGATCAGCTCACTCTTGTTTGAGGGCACGACAGCTATCGGCCTGCCATCTCTCAACAACTACCCCCGGATTCTGCTCCTGCCACTTATTCCGGCAGTCGGCGGGCTTGTTGTCGGGATTTACAACGCATTGGTGATCAAAGCAAAGCCAGAACACGGACTGGCCTCCGTCATCAAGGCCGTGGCTCAGAATGACGGAAAGATTCCTAAAAAAAACTGGCTGCATAAAACAATTACCTCTGTTGTCAGCATAGGAACCGGCGGTGGTGGAGGAAGGGAAGCCCCCATTGCGCATGTCGGCGCAGCTATTGGCTCGACGGTCGCTCAATTGCTGAAATTTTCACCTGCACGAACAAGGACATTGCTCGGATGCGGTGCGGCAGCCGGCTTGTCAGCAGTGTTCAATGCACCAATCGGCGGCGTCATGTTTGCCGTCGAAGTCATCCTTGGCGATTTCAGTGTGAAAACCTTCAGCCCCATTGTTGTCGCCGCCGTGGTCGGGACCGTCATTTCAAGAAGCTTTCTGGGTAATTATCCTACCTTTCACGTTCAGGAATACACCCTCGTCTCGAATTCGGAACTCGTTCTTTACTTCATTCTTGGTGCTCTCGCCGGGCTTTCCGCCGTCCTGTTCATCAGGACCTTCTACTTTATCGAAGAACTGTTTAACAAGTTTGAGAAACGTTTCCACGTGCCCGCCTGGGCCATGCCTGCCATTGGAGGATTGCTCTGCGGGCTGGTGAGCATGTGGGTACCTGAGCTGTACGGATTCAGCTACGACGTGATCAACAGGGCTTTGGCCGGCAACGAAAGCTGGGAAAACATGATTGCCGTCTATCTGCTCAAGCCGGTGGTCGCGGCGTTCACGGTCGGTTCCGGAGGCTCTGGAGGCATGTTTGCTCCGTCAATGAAAATGGGAGCCATGCTTGGAGGAATGTTCGGACATGTCGTCAACAACCTGTTCCCGGGAATAACCGCTACCTCTGGCGCCTATGCCCTGGTCGGCATGGGTGCGCTGACCGCCGGAATCATGCGGGCGCCGTTAACGGTGATCCTTATTCTTTTCGAAGTTACCGGTCAATATGAAATCGTTCTGCCGATCATGTTCGCGGCAGTGACCTCGACGGTCATTGCACGGCTGGTCTATCCCCACACGATGGAAACCTATGTTCTGGAAAAGGAGGGGATCCGTATGGGATTCGGCATTGCGCTGACGATTGCCGGAAATATCAGCGTACGCAATGTGATGACAAATAACTATATCGGCTTCAAGAACTCCACGAACGTTGAAGAGATCATTGCTGCCTTTCACAACACGCTTGAATCAAACTTCTTTATCACAACGGAAGATAATCGCTTCATCGGCATCATCGGGCTCGAGGAGATGAGGGTTCCCCTGAAAGAGGGATTTTTTACGGGTCTTATCGCAGAGGACCTGGTGAAACGAAACGTCACCCTCCTTTTCGAATCGTCAAAACTGGATGAAGCCCTGAAAATTTTTGAACTCTCCGACTACACCTACCTGCCGGTTATTTCTTCAGAAAACAATCAGCTGTTGGGGGTTATCAAACAGGAAGACACATTCGCGTACTATCGAAAACAGATGAACCTCATCGGAACTGATGGAACGGATATGGCCTGATTTCCATCGTTTTTCCAACGCAATCCTGTTTGACTGATGCGCTCAGGGTTATTGCCTGCCCGTTCCGTTCCATGAGCTGACCAGGATGTACACCTCCTCCCATGATTCCGCTCGCGGTTCGACGATATGACGGTTCGTGCTGTTGCCGAAACAGATGGTAAAGAGACCTTTGTCCCGCAACTGCTCTATATTATCCGGTGAATCTTCGACGTAGATATCCGCGCCCACCTGGGACTTCTCCTTCATGAAGCAGAGGTCCCAGTACGGGATGCCGTGGCTGTCGAGCCAGTTGACCGTCTGTTCGACGGCCGTGGCATGAAAGTAGTGGATGAACAGCCGGTGGGTGATGATCCGGATGCGATAGCCCTCGTCGGAAAGAAGACGAAGGTACTTCCTCGCCCCCGGAATCATCTCCATGCTGCTGAACAGCTCGCGCTGGGTCACGGCGAAGCGGTGCAGGCTGTCATAGTGGGCATGGTCCTTGATGCCCCATTCGGAAAGTCCGTAAGAGACCTCGGCCGAAAGATCATCGATCGGCCGCTCGAACCATTCGGCGGCGATTTCCCGCATGCGTCCGTAAAAGTCGGCGCATACCCCGTCGAGGTCTACGCCGATGACGATGTCGCTCTTTACTGCCATGATTTCCCTCCGGTTTGGTTCAGAAGAGCGGCTCACGAATGATGCCCCATCCTGTCAGCGGTGACCACCACCACCTCAGGGTGTGCTGCGGGTTTTCGGACGAACAAACAGAACTCTCCTGCATTGTCCAAACCGTCCAGTTCCTCTTCCCCACTTCCCGCGCCTCAATGGTCATGGATTCAGGGGATCGAAGGAAAAGCCGTCGCCCATGAAGCCCATGGTCGGCAGTGGCCGTTTCGGCAGCAGTGTCACTTTCGTCACCTTCCGGTCATTCGACACGTTTCCGGTAGAGGTCAACTGCCTGCCGGAAAGAAAATTGACGCTCGTTTCAGTCAATTCACCGCTGGCACGATGGACATCCGTCCGATCGTAACCGATGAGCTCCATCTCCTGTGGCCCCTTCCTGAATGCGAAGGCGATCGTCGAGGAGCTCCAGCTCCCGGCGCTCGAGGACTGTTCGAGCGAGAGCCGCATCGACCCGCGGCTGATCGTCAGGTCGACGAAGGGGTCGTTCATGTAGGGATCCTCAAGACGCGGCACCAGGCTCATGTTCACCGTGTAGAGGGTATACCCCCCGCTCTTTGCGGCCAGGGCGACGGCAATCATCCTCGGGTTGGTGTCGAGCGCATCCCGTTCGGGCTCCTCCGGGTCTTTGAGCAGGTTCTTCGGGTCGTCCATTTTGATGACCATGGCCAGATCCGGCAGGGTGTCGCCGTTCAGGTCGCCCTTCGCGACCTTTTCAAGCTTGAGGCCAGGCTGGACAAAACCCTCGGGCGTCAACGCGATCGAAACCAGGTTGGGGAAATAGGCAGCCGGGGCCTGAGCGAACTCGGCACGGGCGGTTGAGGGCACCCCTGTCAACATGCCGGAGATGGCGAAAAGGATGACGGCGGAAGCTTTTCTGCTGGAAGTGGGTAACTGGAACATGGGGTACTGCTGTCTGGAGGTTTGAGGAACACCTGCGCACGCGGAAGCTTGCGAGCGCAGGAAAATCATTCGAAGCCTAAGGATGCGATCTCGGGCAAAGTTCATCCCTGCTGCCGGAGTTCTCCCGAGGCTTTCCTGATATAGGACGAGGCATCGTCGATATGCTTGAGCGCCTGGCGGATTTCGTAATCGTCATCCGCGTCGGCCTTTGCCCGTTCCAGGCGTTTGCGGGCATCCTCCAGTGCATCGGATGCCAGCTGGAGTGCTGATAGTGCTGACATGGCATCTCCCTTTGTCATGATGGTTGAGGGTCGATCGATCTTGCCCTGTAATTTACGGATGAAAACGTCAACAACGCAACGGGAAGCTCAGCCCGCCTCAACCGCCGGCATGGCTTTTCCGGTATCCAGGATATTCCTGACGGTGCATGCGAGACTTGAGAGCGAATAGGGTTTGCAGAGGAGCGGCAGGGGATTTCCAGAACCCTCCCCATCTTCGACACGTTCAATCGTCGTATAGCCTGAGATGAAAAGGCAAGGCAACTCAGGATTTCTTTCAGCAATCCTGAGTGAAAGCTCCTTGCCGCTCATGCTGGGCATGACCATATCGGTAATGAGGAGGTCGATCTGCATGAAACTGGCATCGAACAGCCGGATGGCCTCTTCAGGCGATCCTGCCTGGTACACGGTGTAACCGCAGCGTTCCAGAAATTCTGCGGTTCGGACTCTCACCCGGTCATGGTCTTCGACAAACAGAATACGCTCACTTCCTCCGGGTACTTCGCCTGAATCATCGGGCGGCACCTCGACAGACTGCTCGGAGGGAATCAGGGCAAAATAAATCTCGAACCTCGTCCCCTGCCCCATCTTGCTCGACACCCTGATGAAGCCGTTGTTCTGCTTGACAATCCCGTAGACCGAGGCAAGGCCAAGCCCGGAACTTACCGCCATGGACTTGGTTGAGAAAAACGGCTCGAATATGTTGTCGATAATGGCCGGATCGATACCACAACCGTTGTCGGATATGCTCAACAGGGCATATTCCCCCTGAGCCATCTCCGGAGTGCCCATGGTCGTGGAAGCATCAACTGAAACCGACGAAAGACTTATGTTCAAAATGCCGCATCCCTTGATGGCGTCCCTGGCGTTGACGGCGAGGTTGACGAGAATCTGATCGATCTGCGACGGGTCCATTTTCACCAGCAGTGGTTCCGGAGAACGGGTCAGGGAGAGCCGGATGTTTTCCCCCAGAAGACGCCCGAGCATGTTCGTCAGATTGGCGACCATGTTGTTCAGATCAATCACTTCTGGCCTGATGGGCTGGCTCCGGGCAAAAGCAAGCAACTGGCGAACAAGGTTGGCGGACCGCTGTATGCACTGCCCCATCTCCGAGAGGCGATTGGGATCGTACAGTCTGGCCTCCTCATGCATCGCCATCATTTCGATGTTGCAGAGCATGACCTGAAGCATGTTGTTGAAATCGTGCGCCACCCCTCCGGCAAGCCTGCCGATCGATTCCATCCTCCTGACCTGTGACATCGAAGCCTTGAGCCGCTCATTTTCGATCTCGACGGTTTTCTGTTCGCTGATGTCGATCATGGTGATCCTGAACTCGTGAAGGTCGTAACTCACGACGGCGTCGATGCGCACGGTCATCAGGCTCGCCCTTGGAGGCAGGTTGTTTGCGTCCCCCTGGATCGGGCCCGGGTTCCTCCCGTCGTCTCTGAGCAGCCGAACCTCGGAGATGCACGCACGATTGCCTGACATGAGAACGCGAAGCATATCGTCGATCAGGGGAATGTCGTCGACCCACACAAAGTTACCGATGAGCTCGCCAGAGAGCCGTGAACGCTCGACACCAAGCATACCTGCCGCAGCAAGGTTGGCTTGCTGTATGGTCCCGTCGCTGGCAAGCGTGATGTAGCCGATCGGGGCGAAGTCGTAAAGCTCCTTGTACCGATCGAGGCTCTTTTCGAGTTCGGTCCTTGACTTGACCAGCTCTTCGTTCTGCATCTCAAGCTCCACCCGGTGCACGGCAAGCTCATGTATCGCCCGCTGCAGATTGTCCGGCGAGGTTCCAGAGCCTGGAAACTCGCCCAGACGTTCTTCAGCCAGCTTCCTGAGGATCTCGAACTCATGGGAATCATCCTGTTGTCTGCTCATCCGATCCACCTCCCGTTGTCCGCCGCTGGCCGGGACGGATATTATCCGCAGCCGCAACGATTCGATTCACACAGAAACATTTCCGACGTAACATCCGACAGCAACCGTTGTAAAAAATCCTCCCGTTCAGCACCGACAATCCAGCGTTTATGACATTAACGGCAAGGCAACCGTCAGCACTCCGGACGGCTCACCTGATGGCGATCTCAGCGGTTTTGAGGTAACATGATAGGAAAGCAGCTTTCCGTCTGACACCCTGATCGACAGCTCTTTGCAGACTTCATTTCCGCTGTCGAGAGCTGAACGCTTCATCTGCATGAGCTCGGTGGCATAGGGACGCAGGCCCAGCTCATCGTCCCGTCGGCCCATGGCCGTTTGTGGAATCATGAGCTGTTGTGGATCGCAGAACCAGGTGTACCGCAAATCCCGGTCAACCGTATCGACAATTGCCCCGGCAATGGCAAACGCGGAAACGTATCGCTCCTCATCCACCCGCAGCCGCATCTCCAACCGCTTGGCGAGGCTGATGTCGGTAAAGGTGATCACCAGGCCATCAATCCGGTTCTCCTGTGTCCGATACGGCATGATTTTGACATTGAACCACCGGCCATCTGTCGCAGGAACCTGCTTTTCCCGGAACACCAGCGTCTGCAGAACCTCTCTTGCATCGTCCGCAAGCGATGGATAGGCCAATTCGGTGACGATGTCGGTTATGGGCCTGCCGGTATCGCTGGCGATCAGCTTGATGATGCTGGCCGTCCTGGTGGTGAACCTGCGGATGTTGAGCGACTCGTCAAGGAACAGCGTAGCGATATCGGTGCTGTTCAGCAGGTTTTTCATGTCATTGTTCGCATGCGAAAGCTCGTTGACCTTAGACTGGAGTTCGTGGTTGACCGTTTGCAGCTCCTCGTTGAGCGACTGCAGCTCCTCTTTTGAGGTCGTCAGTTCCTCGTTGGTGCTCTGCAACTCTTCATTGGCCGACTGCAGCTCCTCATTGGCCGAATTGAGCTCCTCCTGAGAGGCCTGCATATCCTCACGGACAGACTGTATCTCCTGGCGGGATTGCTTGAGCTCCCGTTCGAGTGAATCGATCCGAGCCACGCCGGTCTCATCGACAGGCCCGTTTGCTGACCCGATGTCACTCCTTGTCTCAAGCACAGGTTTTTCCGCCATACTGAACACCACCAGCACAAGATCCTTGAGTGCTTCGGGCTGTTCAACCCGTTGGACGGTCAGGTTCACCATCACACGCTCACCGTCCGAACCGATCGTGACCCCCTTTCTGGTAACCGGCTCTTGATGAGCAGAACTCATGCCGAACAGCAGGTCAAGTTCATAGCGGAGTCCTTCTCGAGCCATGGCGAAAATATTCCAGTTCGCCTTGCCTGCTGCCGGCTCAAGGTACTTGCCAGTCCGGCCGCTGATGTAGATGATATCCCCCTTGTCGTTGGTCAGGACCGCTGAAGGAGCAAAATTCTGCAAAATCAGCTGATCGGCCAGAGCTTTCATGTTGGATACCTGACGCCGGCTCCCTTGCGGCAGCTCTTCCTTCTCCTGGACACCCGTTACTGCACTGCCGTAGGACGACGGGAATTCGAACGCATCGAAGCTGCCGCCATGCTCCACTTTCCGGAAAATCCGGAGCTTGCCGAAGATCGGTTCGAACATCGTGGAGTACGGGCCAACTGTCTCGGCGCTTCCAAGAAACAGCAGTCCACCCGGATTAAGGCTGTAGTGAAACAGTGGCAGCAGCTTATTCTGCAGCTCCTGCTCCCAGTAGATCATGAGGTTCCTGCACACCAGGATATCAATGCGGGTGAAGGGGGGATCCATGATCACGTTCTGCGGGGCGAATACCACCATTTCGCGGATATCCCGGCTGATTCGCCATCCCTGCTCTTCCTGTATGAAGTACCGGTGAAGCCTCTCCGGGGAGACATCCGCAGCGATGTTGGGCGGATACAGCGCCTGTCGTGCCCGTTCGATGGCGTCCTTGTCCAGGTCGGTGGCGAATATCTGCAGGCGCCAGGTTCCGGGTGGATTCAGCAGTTCGAGCGCTTCCTTGAACACGATGGCCAGTGAATAGGCCTCTTCTCCGGTAGAACAGCCTGCAACCCAGGCCCGCACGGTCTTACCACCCGGACGCGAATTCAGGAGTGCAGGGATGGCCATGCTCCTGAGGGTATCCCAGGATTCGGGGTCGCGGAAAAAACTGGTCACGCCGATCAGCAACTCCCGGAACAGCAGCTCCGTTTCGTGCGGGTTGTCCTGGAGCAGGCGAATGTAGCTGGCGATGTTTTCGATCTGGTGTACACCCATCCTCCGTTCTATGCGTCGATAGACGGTGCTCTTCTTGTACAACGAAAAATCCTGGCGGGTATGGGCACGCAGAATAAGCAGTACTTTCTCCAGGCCGCTCAGGTGTTTCTGCTCAAGCGGCTCAGCAGGTTTTGCGGGAGAGGGCTGAAACTTTACATAGGCGACAATCCTTTCCGGAAGCGCCTCCGGAGTGGAAACGACATCGGCCAGCCCTGCATCGATGGCACTGCGGGGCATGCTGTCATACTTCGCTGAAGACGGATCCTGAACGAATACGCCGCCCCCTTTCTCCTTGATGGCCCTGAGCCCGAGGGTGCCGTCAGAGCCCATTCCGGAAAGAATGACGCCGATGCTGTACTGCTGAAGGTCTTCAGCCAGGGAACGGAAAAAAAAATCGATAGGCAGGCGAAGGCCATGAGGCTTGACGGGATCGATCAGGTTGAGCAACCCCTTCAGGAGAGACATGTCCTTGTTCGGAGGAATGACATACACGTGGTCCGCTTCGATCCTGGTATTGTCGACAACCTGGACGACCGGCATCGGCGTCACCCGCTGCAGCAGTTCCACCATGAAACCTTTGCGCGCCGGATCGAGATGCTGAACGATAACGAAGGCCATGCCACTCGCTACCGGAACATGTTTCAGAAACATCTCGATCGCTTCCAGACCACCCGCCGACGCACCGATGCCGACAACCGGGACCTTGGGGTTTACCTTTCCTGGTACCGCAGATTCTGTGGATGTTACTTTCGGCACAGGAGCTGACAACTTTTTTTTCATCGTACGATCCCTGCTGTTTACTTGCATAATACAATTTAACAACCAAACCGTGACCTGGCACAACAATCGTCTTCACCCCCCCATCCGGGGAACGACTATCCAAAGCGCGGTCCCCTTGGACAACGGCAGACAAAGACGACAATCTTTGCCGGGAAGTTGCCGGGAATAACGCGTCCATGTAGATATATTCAGGTTGAGTCTGCAGAAGGAACTGCGGGACATCACACAGAAATCAGGAACCATGAAGAAATTTATGCTGGCGCTCCTCCTGCTCGCTTCGGCGTCAGGCAGTGCGCAAGCGGAGGAAACGAAAACGGAAACCGGTGTCATCCGGGTCAGCGTTGATAAACTCCGCAACTCAAAAGGGGTGATCGGCGTCGCCATCTACCAGGCGAAACAGGGCTTCCCCGACAGACCGGAACGCGCCCTCGAAGGACGAAGCGTTGCGGCAGGCGAAGGTTGCGAGGTCGTATTCGACAATCTGCCTTACGGCGTCTATGCGGTCAGCGTGCTTCATGACGAAAACGGCAACCACAAGATGGACAAGACCTTCATCGGCATCCCGAAAGAGGGCTTCGGCACCTCGAACAACCCGAAAATCCGGCGCGGTCCGCCCTCATTCGACGAGTCGCTCGTGAAACTTGAGTGCCGGGAACTTGCCCTGAAAATCAATATGAACTATTTTTAACCAAGGTGGGGAAAAAGTCTGTTGACACATAAAAAAACATATCCGCACGACATGAAAAAAACAACTGCGTACGCCCTGCCGGCAGGCCTCCTGCTCATGGCGAGCCTCCTGGCTACCGCTTGCAGCCCGACCGTACGGGTGGAGGCGCCGGACAAGCCAATCACGATCAACATGAACATCAAGATCGACCATGAAATCCGGGTGAAAGTCGACAGGGACATCGACAGCCTGGTTGAGAAGCGAAAAGACATCTTTTAATCAAGGGAGGATCACTCATGTATCATACCATAGCATACCGGGCGACTTCGCTCATCAGGACCTTCGCGCTGCTTCTCGCATTGCTGGCCGCATCAACGACTGCAGCATTCTCGCTCGACCTTGAAACTGCCAGATCCGGCGGACTGGTAGGAGAGGTGGACAGCGGCTATATCGCCATCCCTCCCGGGGCCGGCGCTGAAGCCCAGACGCTGGTCGGCACCGTCAATCAGGAGCGACGTGCCGCTTATGCTGAGATCGCCTCGAAAAACAGCATCTCCATTGAGGTCGCCGGCCAGAGAACATTTGAAAAACGCTTTCCCGGATTCCCTGCAGGCACCTGGGTGCAAATCCAGGGCAAGTGGTCCAAAAAGTGACCGGACGTGAAATGGCCGCTTCGCATCCTGGGGACAATCATCCTCCTTGCGGTCATTGCGGCCGCAGGGGCCTGGTTCGCCTTCCCGTGGTACGCGCAGGATGTCGTCGACCGGGTAGCCGCCGGTAAAGGTATCCGGCTGGTACTGCACGACTTTGGCCGGCCGGGTCCCGGAGGAGTCTCGTTCGGACGTCTTGACGGCGTCGTGACCACCCCTCCGGACTCATGCACCGGCATAGCCGCAACCTTCGTGGTCAGGGTACATAACGGCAGACTTACCTGGAGAAGCGCTCCATCGGCAACGGGAAGTGCCTACCGGCTCACGCTCGAAGCCGACTCCCTCGACGCACTCATGAAACCGGCCGGGATCCTCTTCAGGGACAGCCGTCCCCTCATAACCGGCCGTGTCGACCTCTTCCGGAAGCGCGGCCTCGCCGTCGGCTTCACGGCAGATTCGGTAGCCTATGCCGTCAACGGCGGAAAGGTTGAAACAGGCAAGCTGAAACTCGAGGAGGTCAGGTACCGCGCACTCCTCACCAAGTCGGCAAACTGGCTGCAGCAGCCATCCCGATTCCAGGCCGCATCGCTTTTTTCAGATGGAAAGCGAACCCCCCTCTCGGGGTTTGCCGCCACCTTCGGCTTGGCGCGCAACCCTGAAAAACCATGCACGCTGATCTTCAGCGACTGCTCGGTGGATCTGTTCGGCATCAGGGCGTCGACGCCAACGATCGAATACAGCCTCAGGACGAAACAGAGCGCCTTCACCCTGCAACTCGACAGCGTGCCGCTTGAGCGAATCCCCGAGCTCGCCGGTATCCGAAACCCCAATCCATCGGTGTCCGGGGTCATGAGCGGCTCCCTGCCTGTCGAATACCTCGACACGACCGTCAGGATCAGAAACGGCGAGGTCGAGGCCGGACCGGGAACACTGCTGGTCTGGAAAGGCAGCGGAGGCAAGCCACTCTTCTCCTTCGACGCCGGAGGAAAGAGCGGTGGCCCAAAGCTGCTCAGCGGACTGAATGCTGAAGTGACCCTCAACGCGAAGGACGAGAAGCTTTCGGGAATCCGTCTCGGCGGACTTTCGACCAGGCTCCTGGGGGGATCGCTCACGGCTTCCCCTGCCCGGTATGACGCCGGCAGCGACAAGGCGTCATGCACGGTGAGACTGAACAGGATCCCCCTCTTCGATCGGCTGCGGCTGCACGGGGAGTTCAGCGGGAAGATGAAGGGCCAGGTGAGCGGCACGATTCCGCTTTCGTTCTCGCGTGACGGCATCGCGGTGCGCCAGGCGAAGCTGGTTTCGCCCGGCGGGGGGACGATACGGCAGAAAGCCGCCAGAAGAACCCAAGGATCCGAGGCCTCGCCGTTCAGTGGGGGTGGTGCGGAGGTGGTCTGGAACTTCAGTGAACCGTCCATCCTGCTTGACCGTGAGTACTCCGGCAAGACCAAGATCGGCTTTACCCTGAAAAGCCTCAAGCGGAAATCGGAGGGCGGAGAGCTCGAACTTACCGGACTCAAGGGCATCCTCGACCTGCCGGGTGAACGGCAGCACCCATCGATCGTCGCTCTTTCCGGGTTTTCAGCCGGATTCTTCGACGGCTCCGTGTCGCTCCACCACGTCGACTACAACCTGTCGACCAGGCAAGCAGCAACCGTGGTGGAGGTCAACGGCATCCCGCTCCAGAAACTGCTCGACCTGCAGGGGGCCAAAAAAATCTTCGCCACCGGCACGGTACGGGGTCGCCTTCCGATCATGCTCGATGGCGATTCGTTCAGCATTCCCGACGGCGGCATCGATGCCGAACGTTCAGGACAGATCATCTACTCCACCACACCGGAAGAGCGGGCCCTGGCCAACGCCGGCATGCGGATGACCTACGAAGCACTCGGCAATTTCCTCTACTCCGAACTGATCTCGTCGATCACCATGACATCGGACGGAAAGTCCCATATCTCCCTGCAGCTCAAGGGACACAATCCGGAATTCCAGAACGGCCGTCCGGTCAATCTTAACCTGACCATAGAGCAGAACCTTCTCGATCTGTTCCGGAGCCTCTCCATCTCTTCAGGCATTGAACAGGAGATCACCGAAAAGGTGCTCCGGAAAAACGGGAAAAAATAACCGGAACCTCGAGGCAACTCTGCTCCACACCAGTCAGGTGAACCAACGGCAGCTGCTGTCGTTCGGAATTCAAACCTACGAATTGATCATGGTTTGGTGCTGCAAGGCATCAATGATGGCGGGAGCAACTCGCCTTACTTTCTTCAATAATGTAGCTTTCCCTGCAGATCCTACCTGAGCGTACCGTTTTTTCCTGATAAACGCCCCCCCACATAATCACCCATCTTGTTATCATTGAATACATTACCCCAATAATTAATAGACTGGCACGATAGTTGATAGACTAATGGCGACCACTCGTGACAGGAATCAGTACACCTCCAAACAGGACAAGATATGACCAGTTTTACCACATCTTACGGAGAGCTCGACGGCGTTGAATTCAGAACCCTCTACTCCAACGGCAAAACCGACGGATGCCTCGTCAGCAAGGAGAACCTCCTGTTAACGCCATACGGCAACCTTGTCCCGCTCTATGAGTCGGAAGACATGGGGCGCCGGACAGCCAAACCCCTCTATTTCTACAAAAGCGGAGCGATCAAATCGGTCGCATTGCAGTCGAAGACCATGCTGGAAACGCCAGTCGGTCCGGTTCCCGCCGAACTGGTCACCTTCCACGAATCGGGGAGTATCAAGCGAATATTCCCGCTGGACGGAAAACTCAGCGGATTCTGGACCGCAAAGAACGAATACGAACTGGCGGAAACGATCTCGATCAACGCTCCGATCGGGACGCTGACGGCAAAATTCATTGGATTGCAGTTCTATGAGGGAGGAGCCCTGAAAAGCCTGACCCTCTGGCCCGGGGAGCTGATTACGGTACTCACCCCGGCAGGAGAGTTCAGGGTCAGGACGGGGATGTCGTTCCACGAGGATGGATCCTTGAAATCGCTCGAACCCGCCGGTGTGGTCAGAGTCGAGACCCCGGTCGGGATCATCACCGCTTACGACAACGACCCGCAGGGCATCCACGGCGACCTGAACTCGCTTGAGTTCAATCCGGATGGGACCATCCGCGCGCTCAAGACGACCGCGGAGGAATTCAGCGTCATCGATCAGCTTGGAGATGAGCACCGTTTTGCCCCCGGGCTGAAGAACAACCCTTGCGGTGCGGAGCGTAAAGTGGTAGTCCCCCTGAAGGTCCGCTTCAGCGGAGGCCGGATCGTCTTCGAGGAGCACCAGCATTCGTTTCTCCTGGCGCAGTGTCAGATCAGGGTGCTTCCGTTCGACCGCAAAGCGTCCAATCCGGGCTACTCCTGCGCAAGCTGAGGAGCGTGCTCAGCTGAACAGTTCACGAACGGCATGGCGACCGGCGACCCAGCCGGTCGAAAATGCCGCCTGCAGATTGAAACCACCAACCTCTCCTGCATAGTCAAGTAGCTCGCCACAGCAGAAAAGCCGGGGGTGCAGGCGAGAGCGCATGGTTTTGGGGTCGATCTCGGTCAGGGACACTCCACCGGCCGAGACTTCCGCCTTGTCGAGCGGCACGGTGCGTGCCGTGCCAAGCACGAACCTTTTCAGCACTCCGGCAAGTTCGAGCCGCTGTTGACGCGTCAGCACGCTGAGCGTCTGCTCCCGGCCGATACCGGCCCTCGTCATGATTTCCGGCACGAAAGCGTTCGGGATGGTCTCGGTCTGAACCGACGCATCTGGATTCCGCTCCGAAAGCGTCTCCGGAGCGATCGGGCAGCGCTGCAGAAAGGTGCGGACGAACTGGGTACCGTTACGTGCCGCCTGATCGAGGACAAAAGTGGAAACCGCCTGTGGGTCATGGCTCGGGAAAAAATCGGCGAATAGCCTTGGCGCCGCCCCTCCTCCTGCCAGCATTTCGGAGACTGAACGCGAGAGCGAGAGGCATGCCGGGCCCGAGATGCCCCGATGGCTGACCAGCAGATCGCCTCTCCGGAAATCGCTTCCGCGGTTCGATTCGACGACCAGTCCGACCCCGCGCAGCGTCACCCCGACAAGCCCGGGATCCGGAGGCGTACTCAGAAACACCGGGGCAAGCGCCGGAAGGACCGGCACCACGGCATGTCCGATGGAGGCAGCAAGACGAACCCCGTCTCCGGTCGTACCGGAAGAGCCCCATGCGCTGCCACCGGCAGCCAGGATCACCGAATCAGATTCAAAGCAGGCCTCTCCGGCCCGAAGCCGGACCCCCCGGTCGCCCACCTCCATGCCCTCCACCCTGGTGCCGGTGTGCACTTCTGCCAACGAGTCCTGGAGCATTCGCCGTATGGCGGCGACGACATCCAGCGCAACACCTGAAACCGGAAACACCCGGCCATCCTCGCGAGGAGCAGTCGGCACCCCGTAGCTGGCGAGAAGTGCGAGCAGGTCACCGTTCGTGAAGGAGTAGATCGACGGCCTGACGAAACGCTGTTCGTTTTTCCTGGTAAATCCACGATCGAGCAGGCGGTCGACCGGCCCGTCATGGGTGATATTGCAGTGCCCACCACCGGATATGGCGATCTTCGCTCCAGGTTTCTGATTTCGCTCGAGCAGCATGATCCTGAGCCTCAGGTCGCCTATGCCGAGTTCCCGCGCGGCCTGGCGGGCTGAAACGGCCGCCAGCATACCGGACGCCCCCGCGCCGACGATCAACAAGACGCTCCGCTCACCCCTCTGACCTGCCATATCCTTCGTTTGTTGTAGACGTTATCCCCCCCGGTCAAGCATCGAAGCATCCCGCCCGACCATGCGGCAACGGGGCCCTTAGCGTTCCTGCACCTTGACGCGCATCCCTTCCTTCAGCTCGTTCTGTGGATGCAGGATCACCTGCTGGCCGGCCCTGACACCACCGAGCACTTCGGATTCGAACGCACCGCGGAGCCCGATCGTGACCTGGCGCTCGACAGCCCGGCCTCGTTCGACAACGAACAGCCGCCAAGACGATCCTCTGCGGAAAAGGGTGCTGGAAGGCACCTTGAGCGCTTCTGGGGCCTCCCTGACCACGATGCTCGCAAGCACCCGATAATTGTCGCCAAGTCTCGGGTCGGTGCGTTCGGGAAGCGCGATAATATTCACCCGTTTTTCTTCTATTCCAAGTGCCGACGTCTTGGTGAAGGCCGCGGGTTCAACACGGCTCACCCTGGCCTTGATGATCGACCCGCCTCCCCAGCCCTCGATGCTGACCAGCTGGCCCGTCCTGACGCTGACCGCGTCCGAAGAGATGACGTCGATGACGATTTCAAGAGTTGCCGGATCGCCGATATCGAAAAGCGGTGCGCCGGCGGCGACGGTCCGTTCACTCTGTTCGTAGACCCTGAGCACCCGGCCGGCGGCGGGTGCGGCCACTTCGACAGGCTTCATGGCCAGGTGACGGTCAAACCTGGACTTGGCGGCCTCGTATCTGAAGGAGGCTGCCGAAACGGCAGAAATGGCCGCCCGTTCCTCCTTTTCAAGCACCTCGGCCTGCGTCCTGGCAATCTCCCAGCCCTCCTTCGAGACTGCGCCCTCATGGTACAGGTTATCGTAACGGGCGGCGCGGAGCCGTGACTGGGCGAGATTGGCCGAAGCCTGCCGCCGCCTCGCTTCAGCCGCGTTGAGTTCGGCGCTGGCAGAGCCGGCCAGCGAGGAGGCTTCGCGGTACTCGCGCGCATCGAGTTGTGGAGGAACGATCGAGGCGAGAATCGTCCCGGGCGCGACCGGATCGCCAGCCTCCAGGCCGATCCGCAGAAGCCGTCCCGACACTGGAGAAGCCACCGTGTAGCGGTCGGCCACCCGGGTCATGCCCTCCGCCTCGACAGTCACCTGCAACGGTCCGCGAATCACCCGTGCGGCCTCCACGGGCAGGGGTGCGGGCCGCAACAGCAGAAACAGGAGCAGGGCCGACGCGAACAGTGCGGCAGCGAGCAGCAGTTGCTTTTTTGAGATTCGTTTCATGACTACTCCCTCGTTTTGAGGACGGCGATCAGGTCGAGCGTCACCATGCGCCGCCAGACCGCAAGACCGGACAGGGCCCCGACGATGATCACAACCGCGAAAGCGAACAGAAAGTTGGCAGGGCTGAAGGCCAGGGGAAGGCGGTACAGCTCGGAGCTGAGTGCCAGGGAGAGCAGCGCCGACAACCCGATGCCGAGCAGGAATCCGAGCGGCAGGGCTGCCAGGCAGAAGAGCGCCTGCTCTCCCAGGAGAATGAGGGAGATCTCCCGTTCGGTGAAGCCGAGCACCCGCATGCTGGAGAGCTCCCTGGCCCGTTCGGAAAGCGAAATCCGGGCTCCGTTGTAGATGACCGCGAAGGCAAGGATGCAGGCGAAAAGGGTCAGAATCAGGGTCGACGTGAGCATGCTTTCGGCGATCAGTTCGTCGAAGCTGCTTCGCAGGGCCTTGAGCAACGTGATCCCGGAGACGCCGGGCATCCGCTTGAACTGACGGTAGAGCGAGACCTCCCTGGAGGGATCGATCCTCAGGCAGGCGGCGTTGATGGCTCCTCCATCACCGGCGAGCCGGTCGAGCTCGTCGAGGGGCAGATACGCAGACAGCCCGAGAATTTCGTCGATGGTGCCGCTGACCGGGAGTTCGGCTGTCCTTCGGCTTCCTTGCAGGAGCTGGACCTGCAGTCGGTCTCCAGGCTTAACGCCAAGCAGGTCGGCCAGCGTCCTGGTCAGCATGAGCCCGCTGACCGGAAGCTCGACCACCCGGCCCCCGGCATCGACCAGACGCTGCAAGTCGGCGGATGCAGGCAACCCTTTCAGGGTCTGCCTTCTGGAACGGTGGCCGAACACGAGCCTGGCCGGCTCCTCGCGGTAGTATTCATGTTCGAGCACACCGTCGAGCGATGCGATGGAGTGGGCAACCGACGGAGGCATCGGATCGGTGAAGACAACGGTGACATCCTCACGGTGCTTGGCGTCGAACTCCACCGCGACCATCCGGTCGACCGCATCATAGGTGAAGCGCCCGGCGATCAGGATCGCCACCGACAGCGAGATCATGAACACCGAGAGCGCCGATTTCCAGGGGCGGCGTTCGATGTTCCGGAGCATGATCCTGGCAGGTACCGGAAACCGGCGGCCAAAACCGCTCCGTTCGAGCATGCCCGGCCGGAAAACCGGCGGGGCCTCAGGCTTCATCGCTTCGGCCGGTGGCAACAGCATGACACGCCGCAACGCCAGCAACGCGCCCGCGGCCGCCGCAACCACGCTGAGCAGCACCGAAATCAGGAGTTCCTGGGGTCTGACGACATAGACCAGTTCAGCAAAGTTGTAGAAGTCGCCGTAGATCCTGACGAGCCTCGTGCCGAGCCAGGCTCCCGATACGGTCCCGAAGAGCGCTCCCGTGAGGGTCGGGGCGAGCGCGAAACCGAGATAGTGGCGTCCGATGGCAGCACCCGCATAGCCCATCGCCTTGAGGACGGCGATCTGCTCCCGCTGGGTGCTGACCAGTCGTTGCAGGACGATGTTCAGGAGAAAGACGGCCACCCCGAGGAAGATCGCGGGCAGGAGGGTAATCTGTGTGCCGAGCTGCTTGATCTCGTCGGAGATGAAACGGTCGGAGAGCTGCTCCGATCTCCCGTATGCCCCCAGTGAGCCATAGCGCTCGAACAGCAGATCGAGCCTGGTGATCACCTCTTTTTCGGAAGCGCCTTGGGTCAGCGTCAGCGAAAGGTCGTTGAAGGCGCCATCCATGTCGAGCGCCGATTCAAGTGCCCGGCGGCTGATCCAGAACACGCCGAAGCGGCGTTTGTCAGGAAAGAAGGAGCCCGGCTGCACCTCGTAGATGTACTCAGGGGAAAGAGCGCTGCCGACGATGACCAGCTCCTGGCGACGCCCATTGATGACCGCGCCGACGCGGTCGCCAGGCTTCAGGCCGTTGGCCTCCATGAAGGGTTTGCTGGCGACGACTTCGTCGATGCGATCCGTTTCGATCGTCCTGCCGGCCACGATGTGGAGGCCATTGAGCGGCGGCTCACCCCGGATGGGTATGGAAACGAGTCGTCCGGTGGCCGGCTCGTCGAGACCGGGCACATCGATGGTGACATCGGTCACGATCCTGGTGGCCACCGCCGCCACCCCTGGCATGCGGGCTGCCATCCAGCTCAAGGACTCGGGAGCCCGCTTGACCTGAACAAACACATCGGCGAAACGGTAGCGGTGGTAATAGTTCCATCGCGAAGCCTCGAGAGAGTGCTTCACGCTGCTCATGGAGACAAAAACGGCAATGCCGCAGGTGACGACCGCCACCACGGCGAACATCTGCCCTTTCAGGTGCCACAACTCCCTCTGCAATTTGCGTGTCAGCGGTTGCATGCTGCGTCACCAGGAAAGTTCGGAGGGGGTGAGCTTTGTGGCGTTTCGCCGGTCCTCGGCGACCTCGCCGCTTCGCAGGGTGATCACCCGGTCGGCCATCCCCGCGATGGCGCTGTTATGGGTAATCACCAGCGTCGTCGTGCCGAGCTCCCGGTTCACCCGTTCGATCACCTCAAGCACCAGTTTGCCGGTTCGATAATCGAGGGCTCCGGTTGGTTCGTCGCACAACAGCAGTTCGGGACGCTTCGCCACCGCACGGGCAATGGCCACCCGCTGTTGTTCCCCGCCCGAGAGTTGCGCCGGAAAGTGCCCCATCCGGTCAGCGAGGCCGACCAGTCGCAGCGCCTCTTCGGCGGGCATCGGATCGTCGGCGATCTCGGTCACCAGCTGGACATTCTCGAGCGCGGTAAGGCTGGCGATCAGGTTATAGAACTGGAACACGAAACCGATTGATCGACGCCTGAAATCAGTCATGGCCGGCTTGGTGGCGGTCGTCAGGTCGAGCTCCCTGAAAATCAGGTGACCCGAGGAGGGGACGTCGAGGCCTCCGATGATGTTCAGGAGCGTAGACTTGCCGCTTCCTGATGCACCCAGCAGGACGACGAGCTCACCACTCCAGAAATCGAGAGAGACCTCCCGGAGCGCCGTCACCGACACATCGCCCATGAGGTAAACCTTCGAGATGCCCTCGACCCTGAGGAGCGGTGCACGGCTGCCGTCGCGGGCGTTCATCTCTCCCCTCCGTTTCGGAGCACCAGGACCGGAGATTCCCGGGTGGCGGGCCACCGCACCCCGGGGTATCGGGTCTTCGGACCAGACATCTCACCGTTGTCGCGCATGTTGCTCATTTTTTTTCCTGATCTCATTGGTATAAACCCATCCTGCCCCCATTTCATTTCTTGAGACCCCGATGAACGTATTGACATTATCCATTCATAAGACGTACATTAATTTGATATATATTGCATTTATGTCCAGTACCACTGACATTATCAACGCTTTCCTGTCTGATGCCCAGCACCAGCACGGTATAGATCCGCTTGTCTTCGGCCTGCTCTATTTCGGCAGCATCCCCCTGTTCATGGCTTCGGCAGCGTGGCTGGTAAGGAATATCCGCGCAAAAAAACCGTTCATCCTCCCGGCTCTCCTCTCCATCCTCTTCTGGGCTGCCGCCTATGTCTATCTGGCAGCAGCCGGCACCAACATTCCGGCCTGGAT
Organism: Chlorobiaceae bacterium; assembly: GCA_013334335.1. GTDB lineage: Bacteria > Bacteroidota > Chlorobiia > Chlorobiales > Chlorobiaceae > Chlorobaculum. Next base: position 6,637 of record JAAXXR010000008.1, on the reverse strand, counting down.
CTACATGATCTTCTCTGCGGTGGCTGCGATCGGCCTTGGATCCGCATGGGCGGCAGTGAACTTCGGGCTGCCGAAAAAATCCCGTCGCAAGCTGCCGAGGCGAAAAGGCCGTTAATCCCCCTCCGGACGCCCTCACGTGATGCGTCGATGACGCGGTGATCCACTTTTTTCCTATTTTCCGCTTCATCACCGTCAACTACCGTCAAGACCGACTCCCATGATACCGGAGATCTACCTCGTAGCCGCAATCGCTGCCGTCGCCGGACTTTCCGCAGGAATACCAGCGGGCATGCTGCTGAAAAGAAAATGCTCTCCTGTACGCCGGGGGGCAGTGCGCATTGAGGCTTCGACGGTCAGCGGCCGGGGAGCTTTCGCTGACAGGGGGATCAGGGAAGGTGAGATCATCGAACGATGCCCGGCACTCGAGGTGACCGATCGGGATATCGGCGGCGAACTGCTGAACTACGTTTTCTATGGCAGCACCGAGAATTCGAGGCTCGTTGCGATGGGTTACGGCATGCTCTTCAACCACTCCCCGGAGCCAAATGTGGCGTATTATCGGGAGGAGACGAAGCTCGGCGCCGAACTGGTACTGTACGCCCTTCGTGATATCCGCAAGGGGGAAGAGCTTTATTACGACTACGGCGAAGCGTGGTGGTCAACGAGGAACTGACCACCTCCCGAAAGCGGTCGGATCAAAGTCTTGCTGCGAGAATGTGACGCATCTCGTCCGGCGCGAGGGTAACGGCGTTGCTCTTGCTGCGCGTAATCCGGACAATGCCGTCAAGAGCCCCGGACCGGACTCCGAACTCACCAAGCCCCGGAAAACCCAGCAACTCCTGCCACGCTCCCAGCAACCCGACCAGCTGGTCACACCCCTCGTTGACGCTTGCCGGAGAGTCGCCGGACAGGGCCCCTCCCGCTTTGGCGTACCTCGAGAGCGAGGGATGAGCGGCATCGAGCTGTCGCAGCTTCCGGATGTTCACCTTCGTGGCCTCGGCGAGCAAGGTTGCGCAAAGTACGCCATGAGGTATTTCGTACAGCCCGCCGACCGACGAGGCGAACCCATGAACGATGCCGAGCCCAGCGTTAACCAGTGCAATGCCGGACATAAGCGCCGCATAGGCGATGTCGCCTCTGATCGAAACAAGCGAGCCTCCGGTCGTGCATGCCGAAAGGAACGATCGGCCGAACCGCTCCAGGCCGCTGAGCGCCAGGGCATCAGTGTAGGGAGTCGCAAACGGTGAAAGATACGCTTCGAGAAGCTGGGTGCAGGCGTCCATGCCTGAAGCCGCCGTCAGGGAGGCTGGAACCGTGGTCATGAGTTCCGGATCGACGATGGCGGCTTCGGGCACGAACGCCGGGTGACGGAGCGATCGCTTGAAGCCGTCATGTCCAACCCTGCTGATGACGGCATTGTTGGTCACTTCGCTGCCGGTGCCCGATGTCGTCGGTACGGCGATGAACGGTACCTTGCGGCCATCATGCGGCATGAAGCCGTCGAGGCCTTCGATGAAGCGTTCCACGGAATGGTGCTGGAGGAGCATGGCTGAAACAGCCTTGCCAGCATCAAGCACGCTTCCACCTCCGACGGCGGCCACGACATCGATCTCTCGTCCCCGGAACTCCGAAACCGTCCGGTCGACCAGCTCAGGAGAGGGCTCGCCTTCGACACTGACCTGGAAGCTATTCATGCCCTGGCGGTCAAAGGCGTCGAGAAGCGACTGCATTCGACCAGACCGACGAAATGCTGCGCTTCCGGTAAAGAGCAGCACGTTTCTGCCGTATGCCGAACAGATGCCTGGCAGAAGTGACAACCGGCCGGGGCCGAACTGGATCTGGGGAAGGGGAAGCAGGGAAAAACCGGAGGCACCATCACTCGACACTACTGTACCTCCCTTTCCGGATGAGCGGTTTCTGGCAGTCGGGACAGAGTTCGGTCCTGCAGGGTATGCCGTCGACATGAGGCTTCTCGAAGCCGCAGTAGAGACAGACGCAAACGTTCTCACCTTCGGTATGGTGACCTGGACAGGCATGGTCGATGTTTCCGCCTTCGATGCAGATGGTCTTGCCCTCGACGAGCGCCTCGGCAACCTTCTTTCTTGCCGACTGGATGATGCGCCCGAAAGTCTGGCGGGAAACCATCATTTTTTCCGCAGCATCCGCCTGGTACAGACCGAGCATGTCCGCAAGCCTGATCGCCTCGATCTCGTCGACGGAGAGCACGACATTCTGGAGTTTGGCCGGGGAGATCCCCTCAGGCATGAAACAGGTTACTTTCGGAAGACCTTCTACTTTGCGGCAGTTCACCGGCCGACCGGCACGGTTGTTCTTCATAGCGGCACCTCAGGGAGTTGATTCAACAATCGGATCGGGATATGTCAGGCGAAGATGAAGAAGGCGGAAAAGCCTTGTACAACACACCCGCATGCAGTGGAATATCATCAATTGTTAACATGTTTTCAAACGGGCAAATGACCAACGGGGTCGGCCCCGCCCCCGTCCCTACCGGCGGAAGCGGTTTGCAAGAAGAGCAAACGGCCTGGGGTCAGGCTCCGGCCGTGGCGGTCCTTACCTCGAAGACCGGCGGTTCCATGATATGCCGCTTCACCGCACAGAGATTGGCCGCGTTGATAACCGCATCCTTGTACTTCTCAGGAAAGTCGGGAGGCAACTCGATCGTGATGGTGATCCTTCCAATGCCACGACCGGACTCCCTGGCCTCATGACCCTGTACGAGCCTGATGCCATCGGTAGGTATGCCCCTGCTCTGGCAGAAGGAGAGCACGAAAATACCTGCGCAGGTGCCGATCGAGGCCAGAAAGAGGGCAAACGGTTCCGGAGCGGAGCCCTCACCGCCGGCATAGACCCCCTGGTCGGTCTTGATGGTGAAGCCGTTGAAGTCTGCATTGACTTTCTTGCCTCCACCGAAAGTGACAATCATATCGTTGGCCATATTCTCTAAGTTGTTGCTTTTGATTGAACTTGCATGCCTCTCTAAATTATACGCTTATGCCCATATATTACCAAGTGCAATGTTGACCGCCTGCATGGATCCCGAGTGGAAGCGGTTCGAATTGACTGCCCTGACGGGTCGATCAGCGGCCAAAGAACAGCGCCCCGCTGACCCAGACGAAAAGTTCGGTCATCTCGCTGACCGCCCCGAGCACATCGCCGGTGACACCGCCGATCTTTTTCATGGCGAGCAGGCCAAGAGCGCCGGCCGAGCCCAGTGCGGCAACAACCAGGATCAGCGTGTCGAGCGGGTCGAACCGCATGAGGAGCAAAACCAGCAACGAAGCGGAAACCGCCGCCGTCAAGAGGTGCGTCAGGCCCGCGCCGTCAACAAAGGCTTTGGCCGTGCCGCTTCCGGGCCGTGCATACGGCAGCCGCTCGGCCAGGACAACCTGGGCCATGCGGGCCAGCACGACTCCCGACGCGATCGGGCCATAGCTTCCGATGTGGAGGAGACGCTGCAACGCAATCCATTTGAACAGGAAAAGCAGCACCAGGGCGATGGCACCGAATGAGCCGACATTCGGATCTTTCATGATGCGCAGGGAGGACTCCCTCGTCCTGCCGCCGAAAAACCCGTCCGCCAGGTCAGCAAGCCCGTCGGCATGCAGCCCCCCGGTCAGCAGGACTCCGCCGGCAACGGCAAGGAAGGCGGCAAGCTCGGGCCAGCCGGCAGCCATGCCGAGCATGGCCAGGCCCGTTTCAACAAGGCCGATCAGCAAACCGGTGAAGGTGAACCAGTAGAGCGACGAACTGAAGCGCTCGGCGTCCCTGCCGGGTACCGGCAGTATGGTCAGGGTCCTGAGCGCCGTTACGAGCCCGGCAAGCATCTCAGGTGATCCTCCGGACAAAATCACGGACAGCCTCGGTAAATGCCTCCGGCTGCTCCTCCTGCGGCAGGTGCGCGCAGTCGGGGATCACCTTGAGCTCCGCTCCCGGCAACTCCATGGACAGACGGAGGCTCTCCGCTGTCTTCACCGTCAGGTCATGTTCTCCGGTAACCACAAGGGAGGGCAGCGCGAGGTTTTTCAGCTGCCGGTCAAGATGGAGATGGTGGGTCTCAAGAAAAAGCTCCCAGAAGCCACGTGACCAGTCCCCGACCATGAGGTCCTTACGGAATGCCGCGAGGGTGTCGTCCGCCAGGCGCTCCCCGACATACCAGAAGCCACGGATGTTGCGGTCGTACAGGGCAGTGATGACCCGCTTCATGATCCGGGAGAAGACCGGGGTAAGGGTTTTCATGAAGGGTTTCAAGAAGGAGGGAACCTCGCTGGTGGCGTAACCGCTGTAGATCATGGCACCGGCGAGCACGACGCCCTGAACCCTTTCGGGATGGCGAAGCGCCGTCAGGAGGGCGATGGTCCCCCCGGTGGAGTTGCCGACCAGGATGGCACGTTCAATACCGAGCGAGCTCATCAGGTTGACGACAAGCTCGGTCTGCGCCTCCGGGCTGTAGCGGGCCTCGTTACGTGACGAGGGTACCGGCCTGGAAGTCAGCCCGAATGCCGGACGATCGAAAGCCACCACCGTTGCACCTTCGGCGAGGGGCCGCATGACGCTCCGCCAGGAGCGAATGCTCAGGAAACTTCCGTGCAGCAGCACGAGGAAGGGCGGCTGGCCGCTGCCGTACACCTTGTAATGGACGCGGAATCCATTGCAGTCGATAAAGCGGCTGTCAGCATCGGCAAACCGCGTCTGAACCTTCTCGAAACTTTCCATGGGGTCAGCTGTTTTTTCCCGATACCCTGGCCGAACTGAAGGTAGCCATCTCGTGATAGATTTTCAGTGAAGCCTCAATCACCTGCATCGCCAGCGCTGCGCCAGTGCCTTCTCCAAGCCGCAGATCGAGATCGAGGATCGGTACCGCGCCGAGGCGCTGCATAACCGCTCGGTGCCCCTGTTCATTGGAGAGGTGGCTGAAGAACAGGTAGTCGCCCACCTTGCAGGAGAGCTTCATCGCCACCACGGCTGCCGAGGAGGAGATGAAACCGTCAACCACCACCGGCATGCCGACCGATGCCGCGCCAAGGATCAGGCCACAGATACCGGCGATCTCGAATCCCCCCACTGCGGCCAGCGTTTCGAGAGGGGTCGACAGACTGGCACGATTGGTCTCCAGCACTCTCCTGAGGACCTCCACCTTCCGTGCGAGCCCGTCGTCGTCCAGACCGGTGCCCCTGCCCGTGATCGTTTCGACGGGCAGGCCGAGCAGGGCTGCATAGAGCGCAGTCGCCGGAGTGGTGTTGCCGATTCCAAGTTCTCCGGTAGCGAGCAGATCGTAACCCTGTTGCCTTGCTTCGATCGCGAGGGATGCTCCGGTCATCACGGCCCTGATCGCTTCGTCGACCGACATGGCTGGGCCGAGAGCGCAGTTGGAAGTGCCATAGCGGATCTTGCTGCTGCGCAGCAGCGGGTGTTCGGGAAAATCGTGGTTCACCCCCATGTCGATCACTTCGAGGTCGGCTCCGGCATGACGAGACAGGACGCTGATGGCCGCGCCACCTCCGAGCATGTTGTAGACCATCTGGGGGGTAACCTCTGCAGGAAACGCCGACACCCCTTCGACAGCCACGCCGTGATCTGCTGCGAAACAGAACACCTTCTTTCTCTTCAGGACCGGTTCACAAGTGCCGGTCGCAAGGGCATATTTCATGGCAATCTCCTCGAGACGGCCAAGGCTGCCCCGTGGTTTGGTGAGATCGTCGAGGCGGGTCTGCACTGATGCCGTCAGCGACATGTCGACCGGACGGATCGAGGAGAGAAGTTCCTGGAGGCTCTTGGTCATGGAAAAGCGCGTGTTTGGTTATGGCTGTTTCAGGACGAGCGGAATGCCGCTGCACAGCAGGTATGCCCGGCTTGAACATTCGGCGACCCGTCGGTTGAGTGTACCCGCCAGATCCCTGAAACGACGAGCCAAGGCATTTTCAGGCACGATACCCATGCCGACCTCGTTTGAAACAACGATGATCTCGCAGGGTGGATTCCGCAGTACGTCAAGCAGCGCAGCGAACCTCGCCTCGACAAGGGCCTGGTCATCGAAGTGGTGCATCAGGTTGCCGAGCCAGACCGTCAGGCAATCCAGAAGCACCACCGAAGTCCCTTCTGGCAGGTTGCGGAGGACCCTGTCGAGGAACAGCGGCTCTTCGATAGTCGTGAACGCTCCGGCCCGCTCATCGCGATGCCGCTTGATCCGGTCGCGCATTTCGTCATCGAATGCTTCCGCGGTCGCGATAAACACTCGCGGCCCGCTTGCACCATGATGCAGGGCAAGCTCAAGCGCATAACCGCTTTTTCCGCTTCTTGCCCCTCCGGTCACGTAAATCACCTGACGCATGACAGTTGGTCGAATTATTGTTACACCGCTCGTCCAGATGCGGCGAAAGATATCATCTCAATCTGAGACCGGTTGCCGAAATATAGCAAGGATACTACGGCAGAATAAATCAATAAACGAAATAATGCCCAATCAGACTCCCCGCATGAACCGAGACAAATGATTTCAGGAATGGATGTTAACTCATCAGGGGCGAAATTCAAAAAAGGATAATACATATTCTGGCACGGGATTTGATCAATTATTCATGGAACGCCGGCAAATCAGACTGGAGCCGGCAACGAAAAA
>JAAXXR010000114.1 GCA_013334335.1 Chlorobiaceae bacterium | reverse complement strand
ATGGGATTACTAGGAGGAATGCTCGGCAATGCATCGAAGATCGATATCGACAACATTCAGGAAGAGTTCAGCCAGATCCTCGCGCCGGGAGAAAAGGTTGAACATGCCTATCAGCTGATCCGCGACTACTTTGTCTTCACCGACAGGCGTTTCGTGCTGGTAGACAAGCAGGGGCTGACCGGAAGCAAGGTAGAGTATCACTCGATTCCGTACCGGAGCATCACCCATTTCAGCGTCGAGACGGCCGGAACGTTCGATCTGGATGCCGAACTCAAAATCTGGATTGCAGGTACGGAACTGCCGATACAGAAGCAGTTCAACAAAAAGCTCAGCATCTACGAAGTCCAGAGCGTACTCGCCAGTTACGTGCTCAGGTAGCGCGGGAGCAACCGCTGCGCGGCGAAACGCCAAGACCAACCCCCGCATCGACGTGTGCCCCGTCATGCTTGTATGCGCGGCCGAGCGTCGCTCGCCTTTGTGGCTCTCGATGCATCGTAGTGTCCACGCGTCGATGCGCCTCATGGCTCGGAGCGGGTGCGACACCGAGGATTTGCGTTTTTTTTGTTAAATTCCCGCCTTACAATCGGCCACGCACTATCACGCAATAAACAAATTCTTTACCATGTCTGATCCTGTCATCAAGCGGGCTCTCGTTTCCGTTTCCGACAAAACCGGCATCGTCGATTTCTGCCGCGAACTCACCTCCATGGGTGTCGAGATCTTTTCGACCGGAGGCACCCTGAAATCCCTTCAGGAGGCGGGCATCGAGGCCGCATCGATCTCCACGATCACCGGGTTTCCGGAGATCATGGATGGCAGGGTCAAGACGCTTCACCCGAAAATCCACGGTGGCCTGCTTGCCGTCCGCGAGAATCCCGAGCACCAGAAGGCAGCGCAGGAGAACGGCATCGGGTTTATCGACCTTGTCGCCGTCAACCTCTACCCGTTTGAAGCGACCATCGCCAAATCGGACGTGACCTTCGAGGAGGCCATCGAGAATATCGACATCGGCGGCCCCTCGATGCTTCGTAGCGCAGCCAAGAACAACGAGTCGGTGACCGTGATCACCGATGCGGCCGATTACGCGACCGTGCTTGGGGAGATGCGCTCCAACGGAGGCGCCACGACGAGGGCCACCCGGCTCGACCTCGCGGCCAAGGTGTTCGCGCTGACCTCGAGATACGATACGGCAATTGCGGCCTACATGGCAAAGGCTGCCGGCACACCGGGTGAGGCGTCGGCCAGCATGACGGTCCGGCTCGACAAGGAGCTCGACATGCGTTATGGAGAGAACCCGCACCAGAAGGCCGGTTTCTACAAAATGAACGACGGAGACGCTGACCGCTCGTTTGCGGGCTTCTTCGACAAGCTGCACGGCAAGGAGCTCTCCTACAACAACATGCTCGACATCGCGGCCGCGGCCGGCATCATCGAGGAGTTCAGTGGCGAAGAGCCGTCGGTGGTCATCGTCAAGCACACCAACCCATGCGGCGTCGCCCAGGCCGCGAGCCTCTGCGAGGCTTACCGCCGGGCCTTTTCCACCGACACCCAGGCGCCGTTCGGCGGCATCATCGCCTTCAACCGTCCCCTCGACATGGAGACGGCGACGGCCGTCAACGAGATCTTCACGGAGATCCTTATCGCCCCCGCCTATGAAGATGGCGTGCTGGAGATGCTCATGAAGAAGAAGGATCGCCGTCTTGTACTCCAGAAAAGGCCCATGCCCAAGTGCGGCTGGGAGTTCAGGTCAACCCCGTTCGGCATGCTCGTGCAGGACAGGGACAGCAGGATCGTCACGAGGGAGGAGCTGACGGTGGTCACGAAGCGTCAACCGACCGAAGCCGAACTCGCCGACCTCATGTTCGCCTGGAAGATCTGCAAGCACATCAAATCGAACACCATCCTGTACGTCAAGAACCGCCAGACCTTCGGCGTGGGGGCCGGACAGATGTCGCGCGTCGACTCCTCGAAGATCGCCCGCTGGAAAGCCGGGGAGGTCGGGCTCGACCTGACGGGTTCCGTGGTGGCTTCCGACGCCTATTTCCCGTTCGCCGACGGCCTGCTCGCGGCGGCCGAGGCCGGCGTGACCGCAGTGATCCAGCCCGGCGGCTCGATCCGCGACAGCGAGGTGATCGAGGCCGCCGACGCCAACAACCTGGCGATGGTGTTCACGGGGATGAGGCATTTCAAGCATTGATTTTCTTCCCCCGGGCTGAAGGGGCAATGAAATAAAAGAGGATTGTATCTCCTCACCCCGGGAGCGCCGAGCTCCAGCTCGGCATGGCGCCACATGCGCCCCGGTAGAGCCGGGGTCGTTGAGGGACGCCACGTTATGCACAACACACCTTGTTCAAGGTAAACAGTCTTTCGAGCCAGAGTGTATTCCGGAAGCGCTGTTTACTGCAAACAGCCAGACTCGCTCTCGCATCTGCACAGGAGTCCCTACACGAACCTCGCAAGCAGGAACACCCCGATCATCACGAAAGTTATGGCGACGCGGGCGGCGATACCGACGGCCATGCCGATCCAGACGCCGAGGCCCGCAGTGCTCGCCGAGCGTAGGTCCTTGTTCGCGTAGAGTTCGCCGAGCACGGCTCCGACGAAGGGGCCGATGATGATGCCGGGCATTCCGAAGGCAAAGCCGAAGGCCATGCCGATCGCGGCACCTGTCAGGCCGTAGTTTCCAGCGCCGAATCGTTTCGCTCCCAGAATACCGGCAAGCGCATCGATGAGGTAGGACGCTACGGTGAGCAACGCAAGGATCGAGATCGTACCCCAGCCGACATAGGCGAATCCTTCGGCCCAGGCGGCGAACACCAGGCCTGCAAACACCAGCAGAA
>JAAXXR010000058.1 GCA_013334335.1 Chlorobiaceae bacterium | reverse complement strand
CATCCCGGGATTGCGTTGCCCACCCTGCAGCACGCTCCGGAAATCATCCGCAGGAACCCGTCCCGTTCCGGCATCCACCATCCCGGCGACAAGATACCGCACCATGCTCCTGAGGAACCTGTTGGCCCGGATCCTGAATACCAGGAAGCGACCGTACTGGTACCAGACGGCATCATGCACCGTGCAGACGGTGTTCTGCTTTTCACGGGGATTCTCCCTGGAGAAGTTCAGAAACTCATGCGTACCAGGCAGGAGTCCCGCGAGCCCATTCATCACGTCAAGATCGGCCCTGCCTCGGCTGCAACCGGCAAACCGGCTGTCAATGGCTGATGGCCTTTCGATAAGGAAGTAACGATACTCTCTCGAAACGGCGCTGAACCGGGCATGGAATCCCTCCGGCACCGCCTTGACGGCAGTGATCCTGATGGTGTCGGGCAAGAGCGAATTGGTCGAATGCATGAGGCGAGGGAGCGTCATGGCCGACGAAGTCCGGAACGAAGCTGTCTGGCCGCGGGCGTGAACGCCCCGATCGGTCCTTCCCGCACCATCGAGGGTGATCTCCTCCTGCAGTATCCTGCCGAGCACCGACTCGATCGCGCCTTGCACGGTGCTGATACCGGAGGCTTGCCTCTGCCACCCCGAAAATCCGGTACCGTCGTATTCGACATCGATCCTGACATTCCTCATAAACGACACGGCATCTTTGTTGATCGTTGTTTCCCTTGTACCATGATAATAGTTATCTTCACGGTTTATCACATCTGAAAACCTGCGACAAGCTTGACAACATCCGCGCTCGAAACCCTGCTCAACTCCCTCCGGTCAGCTTCGCGGCTTCCCGGTACGAGCTCCTATGCCGTGCCCAACCTCTGGAAGGACGGCACCACCGGCAGTTCGCTCGTCGATCCCGTAACCTGGTACGACAGGATCATCAGCGACATCCTCACCAGTTCCGTACCGGCAGCTTCCAACCACGTCGAGAGCGCCTCGGAATGGACGGCGGAGGCGGTGGTCTACAACCTCTTCGTCCGCCTCGGAACGGCGTTCGATCACAACCTTGACGGCACGATCGGCATCGAGCCGCTCCCCAGCGGCTTCAGGGAAACCGGCACGCTGCTGAAAGCGATCGCGATGCTTCCCTACATCCGCCGGATGGGCGCCAACACGATCTACCTCCTGCCGCTGACGGCGATCGGGACACAGAACAGTAAAGGGGCACTCGGCTCACCCTACGCGATCAAAAGCCCCTACCGCCTGGATCCGATGCTCGACGAACCGGCCCTCGCGCTTCCGCTCGAAACCCAGCTCAGCGCATTTGTCGAAGCGGCACACCGCCTGGGCATGCGTGTCCTGTTCGAGTTCGTCTTCAGGACGGCATCCGTGGACAGCGACTGGGTCACGGCTCACCCGGATTGGTTCTACTGGCTGCGCGACGGCGTCGGGGCCGAACCATACGGCCCTCCGGGCTTCGACCACGACACCCTGGCCCGAATCTATGAAAAAGTCGACAAACACGACTTCAGGAACCTGCCCGCACCGGACGAATCGTACCGCAACCGCTTCGTGGAGAGCCCGGCTTCGGTCTCGATTGTCGACGGCGCATTGCAGGGAGTAACCAGCTCCGGCATAACCTGCCACGTCGCCAGCGCCTTCTCCGACTGGCCGCCGGACGACCACCAGCCACCATGGACCGACGTGGCGTACCTCAAGATGCACCGCCACCCAGGGTTCAACTATATCGCCTACAACACCATCAGGATGTACGACGAAGAACTCGACATCCCTGAAATGAGAAACACGGAGCTCTGGGACGAGATCGCAGGCATCATTCCCTGGTACCAGGAGCACTACGGTATCGACGGGGCCATGATCGACATGGGCCATGCCCTGCCGCCGGCGCTGAAAGCCTCGATCGTCGCCGGTGCCCGAACGGGCCGTCCGGACTTCGCATTCTGGGACGAAAACTTCGATCCGTCACCCAAACTGAAGGAGGAGGGATTCGACGCGGTGTTCGGATCGCTGCCCTTCGTCATCCAGGACATCCAGTACATCAAGGGGCTCCTGAACTTCCTGAACAAGAACGGCGTGGCGATCCCCTTCTTCGCGACCGGTGAAAACCATAACACGCCGAGGGTCTGTCACCACCTTGCCGGTCAGCCTGCAGGGCGGAGGCGAGCCCTCTTCCTCTTCACGCTCGGCGCCATCCTGCCAGCCATGCCGTTCATTCATTCCGGCATGGAGCTGTGCGAATGGCATCCGGTCAACCTCGGACTCAACTTCACCGACGAAGACCGCCATCGCTTCCCCGCCGGTTCGCTGCCGCTGTTCAGCCCGGGGGCCTATGACTGGCAGGGAGGAAACGGGCTCGATCCGCTGTGTGGCGAGATCCGCCGCATCGTCGATATCCGGCACCGCTACCTGCAGCTGATACGGCAGGGCGGGAAAGGATCGATCATCCAGCCGTATATTTCTGATCCGGCGCTGATCGCCATCATGAGGAAATCGGAGGGAAAATCCATTATCTTTGCCGGCAACAGCAACATGAACGACCGGGTCCACGGCGTCATGGAGTTTGAACCGGAGACGATGGAGCTCGAAGAACTGCTCAGCGGCCGGAAACTGCAGATCAACAATCATCGTCTCGAACTCGAGTTCGAACCCGGACAGTGCATCCTGTTCGAACTGCCCGCCCCTTCAATCGAATGAGCGGCAACGCAATACAGCCTGTAACCAATTGTATGATCAACCATTAAATCAACCATCACCATGTCAATACTCGTAGTTGGCTCCATGGCGTTCGACGACATCGAAACCCCGTTCGGCCGTTCCGACAACACTCTTGGCGGCTCATCGACCTACATCGCGCTCTCGGCAAGCTACTTCACCGATCCGATCCGCATGGTCGGCGTTGTCGGCTCCGATTTCGGGGATGAGCACTTCGGACTGCTCCATGCGAAAAACATCGACACCGAGGGCGTCCAGGTGGTCGAGAACGGCAAGACGTTCCGTTGGGCAGGGCGCTACCACTACGATATGAACACCCGCGACACGCTCGACACGCAGCTGAACGTCTTCGCCGATTTCGAACCGCACATTCCACAGCAGTACCGTGAATCGAAGTTCGTCTGCCTCGGCAACATCGACCCCGAACTGCAGCTCAAGGTGCTCGACCAGATCGAAAAGCCGGACCTGGTCATCTGCGATACGATGAACTTCTGGATTGAAGGCAAACCCGAAGAGCTGAAGAAGGTGCTCGAACGCGTCGATATCTTTATCGTCAACGACAGCGAAGCCCGACTGCTCTCCGGCGACCCGAACCTGGTCAAAACCGCCCGCATGATCCGCAGCATGGGCCCCAAGACCCTGATCATCAAAAAAGGCGAACATGGAGCCCTGCTCTTCACCGACAACGGCATCTTCTCCGCTCCCGCGTTCCCGCTTGAGTCGATCTTTGATCCGACCGGTGCGGGCGACACCTTTGCCGGCGGCTTCATCGGCCACCTGTCGCGCTGCGGCGAGATCAATGAAAACGAGATGAGGAAAGGGGTGCTCTACGGCAGCGCCATGGCCAGCTTCTGCGTCGAGCAGTACGGCCCTGACCGGTTGAACGAGCTCGACCTGCTCGAAATCGAGGACAGGTACCAGAGCTTCCTCGACCTGTCCCGCATCGGTTCTTAATCGCACCGAAACCGGAACTCAGCTTTCGGAGCCCTCCCGACCGACGCCGGCGACAAGCCCGACAGCGGGTCATGAGGGCCCCGAAAACCCGGACACTGGAACGAACCTACCCCGCAGAACATGGCAGAACTCAGTTTTCTCGACATGGCGTTCATCGGCGGCTACCTGCTGCTGACCCTCGTCATCGGACTCTACTTCTCGTCCCGGGCATCCAGGAACGTGGGGGAATTTTTCCTCTCCGGACGCCAGCTTCCCTGGTGGATCGCCGGGACCGGCATGGTCGCCACGACCTTCGCGGCCGACACACCGCTCGCCGTGGCAGGGTTCGTCGCCAGGAACGGCATCGCCGGCAACTGGGTCTGGTGGACCTTCGTGTCGGGCGGCATGCTCACGGTCTTCTTTTTCGCCAGACTCTGGAGGCGCGCAAACATCCTGACCGACCTGGAGTTCATCGAGCTTCGTTACAGCGGCCGCGCGGCAACCTTTCTCAGGGGCTTCAAGGCGCTCTATTTCGGCCTGTTCATCAATGCCGTGATCATCGGCTGGGTCAATCTGGCCATGTACAAGATCATCAGGATCATGATCCCCGGCCTGAACCCGGAACTGACGATCGTCACCCTCGTGATCTTCACAGCGGTCTACTCGGGCATGTCAGGGCTGTGGGGAGTCTCGATCACCGACGCCGTGCAGTTCGTCATCGCCATGGGCGGCTGCATCGTGCTGGCCGTGCTGGCCGTGCAGTCGCCAGCCGTGACTGCCGCCGGGGGCCTGAAGCAGGCGCTTCCTGCCTGGATGTTCGACTTCTTTCCCTCTTGGTCCTCGACTGCGGCCGAGTCCGGAATACCCGGCCAGGCTTATGCCCTGCCATTCGCATCATTCGCCGCCATGGCCTTCGTCCAGTGGTGGTCCTCCTGGTATCCCGGCTCGGAGCCGGGAGGCGGCGGCTACATCGCCCAGCGCATGATGAGCGCCAAGGACGAAAAACACTCGCTGCTCGCAACGCTGTGGTTCACCATCGCCCACTACTGCATCAGGCCCTGGCCATGGATCATCGTCGGCCTGGTGAGCATGGTGATGTTTCCGGACCTCCCGGCCAACCAGAAGGAGGATGGATTCGTGCATGTCATGAACGCCGTCCTGCCGTCCGGCATGAAAGGGCTACTGATCGCGGCATTCCTGGCGGCCTACATGTCGACGCTCTCCACCCATCTGAACTGGGGCACCAGCTACCTCATCAACGACCTCTACAAGCGCTTCTTCAAACCTGACGGCGACGAGAAGCACTATGTGCTCATGTCGCGGCTGGTGACCGCCCTGACGGCGCTCTTTGCCCTCTACATCACCTTCTTTGTCCTTCAGACCATCACCGGGGCGTGGGAGTTCATTATCCAGTGCGGCGCCGGCACCGGCTTCGTACTCATCATGCGCTGGTTCTGGTGGCGTCTGAACGCCTGGTCGGAGATCACCTCGATGGTGGCGCCGATCATCGCCTATACGATCATTTCGCTCTTCACCGGGATCACCTTTCCCGACACGCTCTTCATCATCGTGCTCTTCACGATCGTCTGTACCCTCGCGGTCACCTGGCTGACCCCGCCGACCGACCGGTCAAGGCTCGAGAGCTTCTACCGCACCACAAGGGTCGGCGGCATATTCTGGACGCCGATAGCCAGGAACCTTCCCGACGTCAAGGCCGACACCGGCTTTCCCGCACTTTTCGCCGACTGGTTCTTCGGCATCGTGCTGGTCTACTCCGTGCTCTTCGGCACCGGGAAGCTGATCTTCGGTGAGCCCATGACGGCGATATTCTACTTCGCCGCTGGCGCGGCGGCCGGATTCATGATCTTCCGCGACCTGTCCCGTCGCAACTGGAAAACCTTCGACTGAGATGCATCGACCGCTGAACCTCGTGCTCGCCTCACAGTCACCAAGACGGAGAGAGCTGCTCACCCTGGCAGGCTACCCGTTTGCAACACTCTCGGCCGATATCGAAGAGATTTTCGACCCGGAGCTCTCCATGCAGGACAACGTCATGCAGCTCTCCCTGCGGAAAGCGGAAGCCGCCCTGAAACTGGTGCCCGATCCCGAGACGGCGATCATCCTGGCCGCCGACACGACGGTCGTGCTGGACGGGAAGCCTCTCGGCAAGCCATTGGATGCCGACAACGCCTTCCTGATGCTGTCGAACCTCCAGGGACGCTCCCACGAGGTGCTCACCGGCTTCACCGTGCTGCACGGCGAGACTCGCCTGACCGACCACGCCCTGACCGTCGTCAGGTTCGACCCGATGCCCCCCGAAGAGATCCGGCGATATATCGACACCATGCGGCCGTACGACAAGGCCGGCTCGTATGGCATCCAGGACCCCATCATGGCCTGTTATGTCAGCGGAATCGACGGCTGCTATTACAATGTCGTCGGCCTGCCAGTGTCCAGGGTGTGCGCAACCCTGAGACAGCTGTTCGCCACCGCTTCTCCCGGTACGGCATGAGCGACAGCCCGGTGCTCGTCATTCTGGGCCCTACGGCTTCCGGCAAATCGGAACTGGCCTTCAGGGTGGCCCGGCTGACCGGAGGCGAAATCGTTTCGGCCGACTCCCGCCAGGTATACCGACACCTGGACATCGGCACGGCAAAACCTTCCCGCGAAATGCTTTCGCAGGTCAGGCACCACTTCATCGACGAACGGGAGATTGGCGAACCGTTCACCGCCGGCGATTTCGCCACTGTCGCACTGCTACGGATCGACGCCCTGAAAAGCCAGGGAGTCCCCGCCATCGTCGCAGGGGGATCGACACTCTACCTCGAGGGGCTGCTGAAAGGATTCGCCGACCTGCCGCCTGCCGATCCCGAGATCCGTGCGCGCCTCAGGCACGAGCTGGAACACCTCGGCCCCGAGACACTCTACCGGAGACTCGCCGCCCTCGACCCCGATCAGGCGGGCTGCCTGGACCCGACCAAAACCCAGCGCCTCATCAGAAGCCTTGAAATCATCGAGATCTCGGGCATGACCGTCACCTCGCTCCTGAACGCGTCGGCTTCTGACCGTAATGCACCGGCGTTCCTGGTCATTGGCCTGGAGACCCCCCGTACGCTGCTGTACGAAAGGATCGACCGCCGAAGCGAAGCGATGATCGATGCGGGTCTGGTAGCGGAAGCCAGCCGGCTTTACGAAGCGTACGGGAAGCAGATACGCGAAGGCTCGATCAACGCGCTCCTGACCGTCGGCTACCGCGAACTGTTCGACTTTTTCGAGGGTAAATTTGACCTCGGCACCGCCAGGGAGTCCATCGCCAGGCATACCCGCAATTATGCAAAACGCCAGTTGACTTTTTTCAAAAATAGGCTTAATGTTGAGTGGGTGGATTCCCCAACGAACGAAACCGGTCTTGCCCGACTGACAGAGATGCTCTGTCGAAGGTTGTTGTAACGGACAGGATGACGCGGGAGGTCTCCTGACCCACGGCAAGGGAGACCGCAGAGGACGATAACCAACCATTTTCAACCGGATACAGAGCTATGACCTCCAAGTTCTTCGTCATTAGGATTCCGTTGCACACCAAGGTGTTAAAAAGCAGTATCAGCAATGAAACACTCCTTATCGACCCGCAAGGAACTGACCATCCTCAAGCTTGAAGAGGTCGTTTTCGATGTCCGCCATGCCAACTGGTTCAGGGAAACCATCGACCGGCTGGTAAGCCAGGACATCACCCGAAACCTCATCATCGACTTCTCCCAGGTCAAGGCTATCGATTCCAGCGGCATCGGCTCGATGCTGCTTGCGCATCAGCTCGCGAACCAGTCAGAAGGACTCGCGATATTCGTGTCGCTCTGCCAGCAGATCAAGGACCTGCTCAAACTCACCAATCTCGACAAACAGCTCTACATCTTCTCGTCGATCAACGAAGTGATGACCCTCATCGAACCGGCGCTGAAAGGCAAGCGTACGCACAAGACCAGAAGCCCGGCCGCGCATTACGACCATGTTGACGAAATCGCGGACGAGATCGAAGTCCTGCCGGAAGAGGTGTTCGAAAATGAATCCTTCCCTGAAATCATGGATGATGCCGTAGAAGAGCAGCCCGAAATAGCGGACGATGAGACGCTGGCTGACGATCCGGCACCCAAGAAACGCGGTCGGCCGAAAAAAAGTACGCAGGTTGGCGCGGAAAAAATGAAAAACAGCCACTGACCGCGCCCTTCGTGAACCTGTTCCCAGGCGCCGTCCGCATCACCACGTGACACACCGCATCTTGCGAGAGTCAGCACAATCCGCCAAAACATGACATTTCCGCTCCAGTACACGGCCACGGCGCTGGCTGCCGGAGCCGGGCTCCTGCTCTGGATCGTCGAGGGAGCGATGCCGTTCTTTCGGGACCGCTCCTCTCGCGGTCGTCATGCCGTCCTGAATCTCGGCCTTGCAGCGACCAACCTGCTCATCATCCTCCCGATCGACCTTGTCACCGTGCTGATTCTCGGAAACATGAAGCCGGTGATCCCCAGCCTCAGTTCCCTGGTACCCGGCGGGCTGACGAGAACCTTAGCCATCCTCTTGCTGCTCGACCTCTGGATGTACCTCTGGCACCGGTTGAACCATGAAACACCGTTACTCTGGCGGTTCCACTCGGTGCACCACAGCGACCCGCAGCTTGACGTCACCTCAGCCTGGCGATTCCATCCCGGTGAAATCGCCCTCTCCGGAGTGCTCCGCCTCCCCGTTCTCCTCCTCATCGGCGCCGGGCCGGAAGAGCTCGTGCTTTACAACCTCCTGATGACACCGGTCATCGAGTTCCATCACAGCAACGTCAGGCTCCCTGAAGCGACCGACCGGCTCCTTCGAACGCTCTTGCCCACCCCGCTCATGCACCGTATCCACCATTCGATACTGCGCAACGAGCATGACAGCAACTACGGGGCCCTGCTCTCGGTATGGGACCGGCTGTTCGGCACGCTGCACCTCGCGGGAGTCGAACCGTCGAAACCGCTCGGCCTGAACGGTGAAAGCGGTTTCGAGCGGCAGCGCCTGGGCGCCCTCCTGTCAAAACCATTCAGCCACTGAAGCGGCGCATCGGTGAACGGGATTGACAATGCGCTGATTTCGATGTATTTTTATGTTGTCGGGTTATTTCCTGAGGAATTTTTCAGTTCCACCAGAAACCGGGCACACTCACCATGCAGAACAAGATCTTCCAGAGGGGCTTCGAGAAGCTTCTCATGGGTTCGTCCGTCACCATCGACGGAAAACAACCCTGGGATATCAGGGTTCACGACCCCCGAACTCACCGCAAAGCCATGCTCGAAGGAAACCTTGGGCTCGGCGAATCCTATATGGATGGGTGGTGGGACTGCGATGACCTCGAAGAGCTCTTTTTCCGGATGATCTCGGCAAACGTCGAGCAAAGGCTCTTCACGGTGGACGGGCTCATGAACACGCTCGGGGGGGTGCTCTTCAACCTGCAGAAACCCTCACGGGCGTTCACGGTCGGCAAGCGGCACTACGATGCCGGTAACGACCTGTTCAGGGCCATGCTCGACCCGCTGATGATCTACAGCTGCGCCTACTGGAACGGGGCCACAAGCCTCGAAAAAGCGCAGGAGAACAAGCTGCGGCTCGTTTTCGACAAGCTCGCGATCCTGCCGGAAATGAAGGTGCTCGACATCGGCTGCGGATGGGGAGGAGCTGCGAAATTCGCCGCAGAGCACTATGGCGCAAATGTACTGGGAATCACGATTTCAAGGGAGCAGGCAACCTTCGCCGAAGAGCGCTGCAGGGACCATGACGTGGAGATCAGGTTCATGGACTATCGGAACCTCGAAGGCACGTTCGACCGCATCTATTCGCTCGGCATGCTCGAACATGTGGGTCACAAGAACCTCCGAACCTTCTTTGACATGGCCCGAAGGTGCCTCAAGCCGGACGGACGGCTGCTGGTCCAGAGCATCGGGGGGAATCTGCCCTCCATGGGAACCGATCCCTGGATCAATCGCTACATCTTCCCGAATTCGATGATACCATCGGCAAGCCAGATCGCGACGGCATACGAGCCACGCTTCGTGCTCGAAGACTGGCACTCGTTCTCTTTCGACTATACCCTGACACTCAGGGCCTGGCGCCGGAACTTCATGCATCGATGGCCGGAACTGAAGCATCACTACGACGAACGATTCTACCGGATGTGGCAATATTACCTGCAGAGCTGCGCCGGGGCGTTCCGGGCGCGCTCCCTCCAGTTATGGCAGGTGCTGCTCACCCCCTGCGGCATCAGGGGCGACTACCGGGTACAACACGATCCGGCGATGAAACATCTGTTCACGGATAGAGATAGCGTTCAGGCGCAGTTGCCTCGAACGTACGGATCTCTCCGCTGGCAGCAACGAGAATCTCCCCGATCGGGCGCTGCTCCTGAATCATGAGCCGGTAACGCCCGTTACCGGCAAGCCGGTCGAAAAAGAGCGCATGGCGGTTGAGACCCAGTTTTTCGGGATGGAGTTTCCTGAGGGAGAGCAGCAGCGCCGTCGAGGTCCTGAACGGGTCGAATGCCCTCCGGTCGGTGACCGAAAATCGGAGCCCCCGGCACTCCCGGCCGGCGAACTTGCCCACAGACGGCGTGAACGCCGCCTCACGGACCTCGACGCCCGGCAACCTGAATCCGTCGAGCTCCCGCTTCAGTGCCGCGCTGTCGATGAACGGCGCACCAATCATCCTGAACGGAGCGTCGGTGCCTCGGCCCTCACTGACCTCCGTCGCCTCGAGCATCACCGTGGCCGGATAGAGGATCGCCGTTTCAAGATCGCGGATGTTCGGGGATGGAGGAATGAACCTGAACCCATCGAGCTCATCGGCGAAGCTGCCGCGACGATACCCCTTCATCTGCACCACCTGCAGCGACAGCTCCGGGAAGCGATGTTTCTGCAGCCAAACAGCGATCTCCCCCACCGTCATGCCATGCAGAAACGGCAGTGCGTCCGCCCCGACAAACGATTCGTAAGCCGGCTCGAGCACGAA
>JAAXXR010000113.1 GCA_013334335.1 Chlorobiaceae bacterium | reverse complement strand
ATCCTGTCACCCGGCATGGTGAAGTAAACAAGGTCGTGCCGCGATCGAAACCATCCTGACGACTCCTGAGCGCAGCAGCGACAGTCCAGATGGACAAGGGAGAACAGGTACTGCTGGTTGAGCACCCTGCTATGCCGGCGGGGGGGAAACCCCTTCGTGGGTAGGGGAAAAAAACCGCCCGGAATGGGGGCCCCGGGCGGGCAACAAAAGATCAGATGTTCAGCGCACGGCCATCGGTCGCCAGCGCAGCCTCCCTGAGCACTTCCGACAGGCTCGGATGGGGATGGCAGGTCCTGGCCACATCCTCGGCCGAGGCGCGGAACTCCATGGCCAGCGCGGCTTCGGCGATGAGATCCGAGGCTTCGCTGCCGATAATGTGCACACCGAGTATCTCGTCAGTACCCGCGTCGACGAGCATCTTGACGAATCCCTCGACCTTGCCGAGCCCGAGGGCGCGGCCGTTGGCGATGAACGGGAACTTGCCCGCCTTGTAGGCGCGACCTTCGGCCTTGAGCTGCTGCTCCGTCTTGCCGACCCACGCGATCTCCGGAGAGGTGTAGATCACCCAGGGCATGCAGTTGTAGTCGATATGCGTCTTCTGGCCGGAGATCTCTTCAGCGACCATCACCCCTTCGTCCTCGGCCTTGTGGGCGAGCATCGGGCCGCGAACGACATCGCCGATGGCGTAGACGCCCGGAGCCGCGGTGGCGCACTGGGTATTGACCGGAATGAAACCCCGTTCGTCGGTTTTCAGGTCAATGGCTTCAAGGTTGAGCCTGTCGGTGTTCGGAACCCGGCCGATCGAAATGATCATCCGGTCGCATTCGAGCTTCTGGCCCGCGCCCTGCGCGTCGACATAGCTGACGGTGATCCCGTTGCGGCCTTTCTTGATTTCGTCGATCTTGATGCCGAGCACGATGTTGATCCCCTGCTTCGGAAAGAGCTTGCCTGCCTCCTTGGCGATGCTTTCGTCGCTTGCCGCAAGAAAGGTTGGCATCGATTCGAGCACCGTGACCTCGGAGCCGAGACGGCGCCAGACGGAGCCGAGCTCGAGGCCGATCACGCCCGCGCCGATCACGCACAGTCGTTTGGGGACACTTTCGAACTTGAGGCCGCCCTCGTTGTCGCAAATGGTGACGTTGTCCACCTCCACATCCGGCAGGTGCCGCGCCGTGGAACCGGTGGCGATGATCACGTTGCGTGCAACCACCTCGTCGTCGCCGGTTGGGGTGCTGATGAGCACCTGGTAGCCGTCTTCGGTCTTGCCGACGAACGAACCGTGACCCTTGAGCAGCGTCACATGGTTCTTGCGGAACAGGTGCTTGATCCCTCCGGTCATGCGGGTGACGATGTCCCCCTTGCGTTTGATCATCTGGCCGACGTCCATCTTGACGCTCTCGGCGGTAATGCCATGTTCGGCATACTGGTGCTTCACCCGCTCATAGGCCTCGGACGAGGCGACCAGGGCCTTGAGCGGAATGCAGCCCGCGTTCAGGCAGGTGCCTCCGAGGCGTGGCTCGCCTTCGGGGTCGTCGTAGGATTTCGATTCGCAGCAGGCGACACTGAACCCGAGCTGCGAGGCGCGGATCGCGGCGATATAGCCGCCGGGACCTGCGCCGATGACAAGCACGTCGAATTTCTTGATCATGGTCTCAACAGTAGGTTAAAGATCGAACAGTAAACGCGAAGGATCCTCGATGGCCTCCTTCATGGCCACCAGGCCAAGTACGGCTTCCCTGCCGTCGATGATGCGATGGTCGTAGGAGAGCGCGAAATAGTTCATGGGGCGGATGACGATCTGCCCGTTTTCAACCACGGGGCGCTCCTTGGTGGCGTGGATACCGAGGATGGCCGACTGGGGCGGGTTGATGATCGGAGTCGAGAGCATGGAACCGAAGATGCCACCGTTCGAGATCGAGAAGGTACCGCCGGTGAGCTCCTCGAGCGAGAGCTTGCCGGCTTTCGCTTTGTCGCCGTACGCGGCGATCTGCTTTTCGATGTCGGAAAAGCTCATCTGGTCCACGTTGCGCAGCACCGGCACGACCAGGCCGCGGGGCGAGCCGACGGCGATACCGATATCGAAGTAACCATGATAGATGACGTCGGTGCCGTTGACCGAGGAGTTCAGCACTGGATATTTTCTGAGCGCATGGACTGCCGCCTTGACGAAAAAGGACATGAACCCGAGCTTGACGCCGTGCTCCTTCTCGAACTTGTCCTTGTAACGGTTGCGCAGGTCAATGACGGCCTGCATGTTGACCTCGTTGAAGGTGGTCAGGATCGCGTTGGTCTGCTGCGACTGCAGGAGGCGTTCGGCGATACGGGCGCGGAGGCGCGACATGGGAACCCGCTCCTCGGGACGGCTGTCGAGCAGCGACGTGTCCATGACCGCTTCGACGACCGGCAGGGATGGACGGGCCGAAAACTCGGGCCCCATCGGCGTCCATGAAGGCGATGCTGCGACCGCCGGGACCGCGGGAACAGCGGGCGGTTGCGGAACGGAGAGCGGTGCACCACCGGCGAGGCTGGCGAGCACATCGCCCTTGGTGACCCGGCCACCCTTTCCGGTGCCGGGTATGGCGGCGGCAATCAGGTTCTTTTCTTCGATGAGCTTGGCAGCAGAGGGCATCGGCGCGGGGGCCTTCCCTGCGGCGAGCGGATATGCAGGCTGGGCCTCAATGCGCGGCGCCACAGGAACAACGGGCGGAGCCGGAGGAGGCGCGGGCACGGGCACGGGAACCGGAGCCGGAGCCGGGGCTTCGACGGCGGCTACCGGTACAGGGGGCGCCGCGACCTGACCGACGGCATCGGTTTCGATCGAGGCTACCGACTGACCGGATACGACGATGTCTCCATCGATCGCCGTTATCGCTGCAAGTACGC
>JAAXXR010000057.1 GCA_013334335.1 Chlorobiaceae bacterium | reverse complement strand
GTTCCAGCGATCTGAAGGAGCAGTTTGCTGTAGCGGTCGATGAGGTTGATGGGCTCCCTGTCGGTATCCGCCGGATGGTTGAACACCAGCTTCATCTTCCGGTCATGGTTGAACTTCGGGCGATAGGCCAGGAGGGATGCGTCCTGCAGGGAAGCGATCAGGGTGTT
Source organism: Chlorobiaceae bacterium (assembly GCA_013334335.1). Classification (GTDB taxonomy): domain Bacteria; phylum Bacteroidota; class Chlorobiia; order Chlorobiales; family Chlorobiaceae; genus Chlorobaculum. Next base: position 10,617 of record JAAXXR010000057.1, on the reverse strand, counting down.
GAAGAAGGCTCCGGCATAGAACTCCCGGTCATCGTCGGAGGGGAGGAATATGGTCGTGGTCGACGGCTGGATGTCGATCTTTTCGAGGCCGATGGACGAGCAGAGGTTCTTGAGCCGGGCAATGGCCAGAAGGTTTCGGACCTCGATCGGCATGGGGCCGAAGCGGTCCTTCAGTTCTTCAGCCAGATGGTCCAGATCGTCGTCGCTCGAGGCTTTCGAGATCTTGTCGTAACACGAGAACCGTTCCTGCGTGGCCGTGAGGTAATAGTCAGGGATGAGCGCGTCGAAAAAGAAGACCATGTCGCACGGTTTCACGGGTTTCAGTGCGGCTTTTTCGCTCTCGCTGAATATGTGGCTGAAATCGGTCAGCTTCAGTTCCGCCACGGTCTCCTCGACCATTTTCTGGTAGAGGTCGAAGCCGATTTCATGGATGAAACCGGACTGCTCCGCGCCGAGCAGGTTTCCCGCGCCGCGGATGTCGAGGTCCCGGAGCGCCACATTGATGCCGGATCCGAGCTCCGTGAAGCTTTCGATCACGGCGAGCCGTTGCACCGCCTCCCGTTTCAGGGTATGCAGGGGTGGCGTGACGAGGTAGCAGAAGGCCTTCCGTTCGCTTCTCCCGACCCGGCCGCGAAGCTGATACAGGTCCGAGAGGCCGAACATGTCGGCCCGGTTGATGATGATCGTGTTGGCATTGGAGATGTCCAGCCCGGAGCCGATGATCGAGGTAGAGATCAGCACGTCGACCTCCTTCTGCATGAAATCCATCATCACGTTCTCGAGTTCGCGGGTCGGCATCTGGCCGTGCGCCTTGGCCATTCTCGCCCACGGCACCAGCTCACGCAGTTGCTGCTCAGTCTCGTCGAGGCTGGCGATCCGGTTGTGCAGGAAGAACACCTGCCCTTCGCGCTGGATCTCCTGCCGGATGGCCGCCTGGACCACCCCGGGATCGAATTCGGTGATGACCGTCTCGACCGGCTGCCGGTTCTTGGGCGGGGTGGAAACGATGGAGATGTCGCGTGCGCCGAGCATGGAGAACTGCATAGTCCTCGGAATCGGCGTGGCGGACATGGTCAGCGTGTCCACGCCGGGGAAGTTCTGGCGAAGCTTCTCCTTGACCTCGACGCCGAAATGCTGCTCCTCGTCGATGACCAGAAGCCCGAGATCCTTGAAGGTCACATCGTTCGAGACGATCCTGTGGGTGCCGATCACGATGTCCACCGCGCCGGAGGCGATCCTTTCAATGATCTCCTGCTGCTGCTTTTTCTGCACGAAGCGGCTCAGGACAGCGATGTTTACCGGGAAGTTCTGGAAACGCTTGCCGAACGACTCCCCGTGCTGGTGCGCCAGGATCGTGGTCGGCGTGAGGATGGCCACCTGTTTTCCGGCTTCCACCGCCTTGAACGCCGCGCGCATGGCGATCTCCGTCTTGCCGAAACCGGCATCCCCGCAGATGAGCCGGTCCATCGGTGACGGCGACTGCATGTCCTTCTTGACCTCCCCGATGGCCTTCATCTGGTCGGGGGTCTCCTCGAACATGAACGAGGCTTCGAATTCGCGCTGGAAGATCGAGTCGGGAGCGAAGGCGAACCCCGGGGTCATCTTGCGTTCGGCGTAGATGCGGATGAGCTTGGCCGCGATGTCGCGCAGCTTTTTGCGCACCTTCTCCTTCCTGGCCGACCATTTCGAGCTGCCCAGCTTCGAGAGGTGGGGCAGCGAGCCTTCGGCGGCGGTGTACCTTGAGAGCAGATTGATGTTCTGCACATTCACGTAGAGCTGGTCGCCCCCTTCGTACTCCACCAGCACGCACTCCTGTTCGGAGTTTCCTACCTGAATGGTCTCGAGCGAACGGAACACCCCGATGCCGTAGTCCTCATGAACGACGTAGTCGCCGACCTTCAGCCGCTGCAGGTCCTTGAGCGAGATCCCCTTGACCTTGCGGCGCCGGTGGGCCCGGCGGGTGTGGAACTTGCCGAAGATGTCCGACTCGGTGTACAGGTCGATGCCGGCGAAACCGAATCCGGTATGCAGGTTCACCGCCAGCCAGCCGATTTCGGTCTCACCGCCGGGCTCTCCGGCATGCAGCTCCTCATTGATGAATTCGCTCAGTTCCTCGATCTCGCGCTTCGAACTGCAGGCGAACACCGTCGAGACGCCCTTTCCCGCATCGCGTTGCAGCCGGTCGGCGAGCAAGCGGAAATTGCCCTGGAGCTTCTCCTGTTCGCTTGCCATGAAGTCGATGCCCCGTTTTTCAAGGCGGTGCACCACGATGTGCCGGTGGTTCAGGAGGGCGGCTTCGAGCCGTTCCCGGCCATCGAAACCGGCCATGGCATCCGCATCGTCGATGATGATGATCGTGGACGGGGGGAGGAAGTCGAGGATTCCAGCTCCAGGCTCCGTTGCCTGCCCGGTTGACGTCGAAAAGTTGCCGAAAAGCTCGACCGATTCGAGCGTCGCCGACGATAGCTGGCTGTCCACGTCGAAACTGCGGAGGGAACTGACCGTGTCTCCGAAGAACTCGATACGGACCGGTTCGTCAGTGCCGTAGCCGAAGATGTCCACGATAGAACCGCGCACCGAAAATTCACCCTCGTCTTCGACGAACTCCCGCTTCTGGAAGCCGTTGGTCTGCAGGAAGGACATGAGCGCATCGTAACCGGCCTCCTGTCCGCTTTCGAGCGGGAACATCCGGCCGGCCGACTCCTCCAGGCCGCAGACACCCGTATCGATGTCGTCGAAGCTGGCGACCACCAGCACCGAGCGCTTCTGCGCCAGTTTGCCGAGGGTCGGCGAAAGCCCGTCGTCGGTGCAGCTTACCGCGTCTTTCGGCAAAAAGGCCGGCAGGTCATTGTCGTAAATCTCGATGGTTTCCGGTTCGCAGAACAGCACCACGGGAACGTCAAGATCCCGGTAGAGCCGCGCTGCCAGGAGTGGTGCGAGCGAACCCCTCAGGCCGGATACGTCTGCCGCCCCGATCTTCCCGGCCGGGCCGGGATTCGCGAGCAGCTCCCGAAGCGAGCCATAGGGCGCCGAGGTGCCGATCGCTTCCAGCAGGTATGACACCGGTCTTCTGACGATGCTTGCGAACTGCCGGGCAGGGTCCTGTGATAGGGTCATAGATGCGGAGATGGATGAAGGAGATGCAATGTTGGCTAATGCTCAATATAATAAAGAGAGGTAAATCCCCTTGTATCGGCCGGGGCCCCACTTTGCCTCCCCCGTTCAAAAGGGGGATAAAATTGAGTACATTGAATCCGTGCTGAACGTTCAATCCGGCACTTCCATCCGTCCTGCCAGGTGACGTTCTGTTAATTTTCTGCAAAATAGGGCCTTTCGGCAGGCTCCTCTTGCCGTTGTCAGGTTCGACTGTCGTAACTTGGCGTTCGTGCAGGTGTCCTTGGGACCAGGGAGGTTTCACGGCGGCGTGCCGAAGCGACAATTCTCCATATGGCGCAACCGATAGCTATGGATAGCATTCTCGAAGTCAGGGATCTGAAAACATGGTACCGAACCGATGACGGCCTTGCCAAGGCGGTCGACGGTGTCAGCTTTTCGCTCGGCAAAAACCGCACCCTCGGTGTGGTCGGCGAATCGGGCTGCGGCAAATCGGTGACGGCCCTTTCCATCATGCGCCTTGTCCCCATGCCTCCCGGATACTTTGCCGGCGGGGAGATACTCTGGAAAGGCAAAAGTATCGTCAGCGCCACCGAGGAGGAGATGCGCAGGATCCGGGGCAATGAGATCGCCATGATTTTCCAGGAGCCCATGAGTTCGCTCAATCCGGTCTACACCTGCGGCTACCAGATCATGGAGCAGATCCTCACCCATCGAGACATCGGCAAGGATGAGGCCCGCCGAAAGGCGATCGACCTCCTGAACCTGGTCGGCATCCCGAACCCTTCCGATCGCGTCGACTCCTATCCTCATGAGCTGTCGGGCGGCATGCGACAGCGCGTGATGATCGCCATGGCCCTCTCCTGCGGCCCTGAACTGCTGATCGCCGACGAACCGACCACGGCGCTCGACGTTACCGTGCAGGCGCAGATCCTCGAACTCATCGGGCGCCTGCAAGCCGAGACCGGCATGAGCGTCATGCTCATCACGCACGATTTCGGCGTGGTTGCCGAGCTGTGCGAGGAGGTTGTGGTCATGTATGCGTCGAGAATCGTCGAGACCGGCGCAGTCCGCCACATCTTCGACAATCCGCTGCACCCCTACACCAAGGGGCTCCTGAAATCCATTCCGAGGCTCGGCTCGAAAAAAGAACGCCTCACGGTCATTGAAGGCAATGTGCCCTCCGCCACCAGGCTCCCGGACGGGTGCCGCTTCGCCGGCCGCTGTCCGCTGGCCGACGGGCATTGCCGGCAGGCCCAGCCGCCTCTGGTCGAGTACGAACCGGGACACATGGCCGCATGCTGGAAAATCACCTGATACGAACCAACCTATCGACGCATGACTGATCCCTCCATACTGATTGTCGAGGATGACCGGAACCTCGCCGGGCTCCTGAAATACAACCTCGAAAAAGCCGGTTACACCTGCAGGCACGCCATCAGTGGCGAAGATGCCCTGCTGCAACTTCGCGAAAAGGCGGTCAACCTGGTGCTCCTGGACGTCATGCTCCCCGGCATCGACGGCTTCGAGGTCTGCCGCCGCATCAGGCAGAACGCCCTGTGGGGCGACCTGCCCATCATCATGCTGACGGCGAAGGGAGAGGAGATCGACAAGGTGCTCGGCTTCGAACTCGGCATCGACGACTACGTCGTCAAGCCGTTCAGCCCGAGGGAGCTGAACCTCAGGATCAGGGCCATCCTGAAACGGGACCGCCGCCATCGCAACGACGTGCAGGAGGTGCTGCGCTCCGGCGATCTCGAAATCGACATCGGACGCCACACGGCCTCGCTCGACGGCCAGCCGCTGACCCTGACCCTCATGGAGTTCAAGCTGCTTTCGCTGCTCATGAAGCGCAAGGGCCAGGCGCAGAGCCGCGAAGTCCTGCTCAGCGACGTCTGGGATGTCGACAAGGATATCAACACCAGGACCATCGACACCCATGTGACCCGCCTCCGGGAAAAGCTCGGTGATGTCGGACGGCAGATCGTGACCGTCCGGGGGCTCGGCTACAAGTTCGAGGACGAGGGGGAGTGAGCCCATGCAGGCCAGGATATCCTACAGGCTTGGCGCCATATTCGGCCTGATCATCTTCTTCTCCCTCGCATTCAGTTACGTCTACCAGGGCAGGCAGTTGCGCGAACTCTTCATCAAGGGTGTCCGGTCGGACCTCTTGCGTGAACTGCGCCTCAACAGCCAGATGCTCGAAGATCGGCCGCCGGGATGGGGCGACTCCGTCCTCGCCGACAGCTGGGCCGACCGTGTGGGTGCAGCCCTGGCCGTACGGGTCACCATCATTGATCTCGACGGTAGGGTGATCGGCGATTCGTATGTGGACGCCGGAAAAATTCCGTTCGTGCAGAACCACCGTGGTCGGAAGGAGGTCATGTCGGCAGTGGCCGGCGGATACGGCGAATCGATCCGCTTCAGCGAAACCGTCCAGGAGCAGATGCTCTACATGGCAGTACCCGTCGGCGTGCCCCAGCGATGGGGGGTGCTCCGCTTCGCCAAACCGCTGCACGATATCCACCTGCTCGAGGACGAAGTGCGCCGGGGCATCGAAGGCGGGCTCTTCTGGGCGCTGTTGCTCGGTCTCTCCGCCGGCATCTGCTCGGCCGTGTTCCTGTCGCGTCCGCTGGAACGGATTGCCGACGCGGCCGACCGCTTCCTGCATGGCGAAACGGACGTACGGATGGATCTCCGGCGCCGGGACGAGATGGGGCGCCTCTCCCTGGCCTTCAACTACATGGCCGACGAAGTGGTCAGGATGAGCCGGCAGGAGGAGTGGCTCCGGGAGGTGCTGTCCAGTATCCGGGAGGCGATCATCGTCACGAACGCCGAGGGGCAGGTCGTGCTGGTCAACCCCGCGGCATCAAGGCTCTTTCCCATCGACGGCGCCATGAACCGTTCGATGCCCGTCAAGCAGATTGCCGACCGGGTGATCCGGGAGCTGATCGAACGGGTTCAGGCAAGCGGTACCAGCAACTTCAGGGAGGAGGTGACCGCCAGGACGTCGAAAGGCGAGCGGGTGCTCAAGGTCAGCGCCGTGCCGGTCATGCACGGCGATCGGTTCAACGGCACGGTGTTCGTCATCAACGACATCACCCGCCTGCGAACGCTCGAACGCACGCGACGCGATTTTGTGGCGAGCGTTTCCCATGAGCTCAGGACTCCGCTCGCCAGCATCAGGGGCTATGCCGAAACCCTGCTTGACGGAGCTGTCGAAGATCCGGAAACCGCAACCGCGTTTCTTCGCATCATCCTCCAGGAGAGCGAGCAGCTCACGGCCCTGGTCAACGACGTGCTCGACCTTTCGAGAATCGAGTCCGGCAAGATCGTCTACGATTTCGGGCCTGTCGACGTCAGGACGCAGCTCGAGAAGACCATCGAACTCTTCGAACCGGCCGCCCGCAAGAAAGGGGTGCGGATCGAGACGGCAGTGCCCGAAGGGCTGCCACCGGTCATGGCCGACAGCGGCTATTTCGATGTGGTGATGCGCAATCTGGTGGATAACGCCCTCAAGTATGTCGATGCATCGAGCGGACTGGTCCGGATCAGGGCGTTCACCACTCCCGGTTACGTCAACATCGAGGTCGAAGACAACGGCATCGGCATTCCCCAGGCGGATCTCGACCGGATTTTCGAACGTTTCTACCGTGTCGACAAGGCCCGGTCGCGCGAGCTCGGAGGCACCGGCCTCGGCCTGTCGATCGTCAAGCATATCGTGCTGGCCCACAAGGGCGACATCCAGGTCCGTTCACGAGTCAACCACGGCACCGTCTTCACCGTGACCCTGCCGGTCGCCTGACCGCGGCTACCGGGTGGCGTTCATCAAGGCTCCGGCGCAAGTTCCGGCAGTCGGTTTGGAGCAGAACCCTGTTTTCCTCTTATTACGCAGCGGGGCGCAGGCACTTCGTTGTGCGTCCCGGTAAGCTGAAAACACAAGCATCGACGACATGATCGACTACCTGCTGCGCCTCCTTCAACCCTTCGATTTCGATTCCACGGTCACGGTGCCTCTCGCCACCCTGGCGGGGGCTCTGGTCGCCCTGCTCCTGATCGTCGCCGTCGAGATGATCCTCAAACGGGTGATGCTCAGGTTTATCAGGCGGTTCGCCAAACAGACCACCACGCTCATCGACGACCTGTTCGTCAGGTACCGGGTGTTCGACCGTGTCGCCCAACTGGTGCCGCCGGTCCTGGCCTACCGCCTGGTCAAGCCCGTGCTGCAATACTACCCGGAGCCGGTTGCCCTGGTCCAGGACCTCCTGGTGATCTATTTCGGCATCGGCATCGTGCTCCTGCTGCTTGCCGTGTTCGAAGCGATCCAGGAGTTCTTCACTTCGCATTCCTCAGGACTCAGGCTGCCGGTCAAGAGTATCGCCCAGGTGCTCAAGACGCTCGTGATCACCCTGGGACTGGTTTTCGTCATCTCCAGGCTGCTGGGTAAATCTCCGGTCGTGTTTTTCAGCGGGATCGGGGCATTTACGGCAGTGCTCCTCCTGGTGTTCAAGGACTCCATCCTTGGACTGGTGGCCGGCATTCAGCTTTCGTCGAACGACCTGGTGCGTATCGGCGACTGGATCGAACTCTCCAGGTACGGCGCGGACGGTGTCGTGACCGACATCTCCCTCGTTACCGTATCGGTGCAGAATTTCGATAAAAGCATCGTGGTCCTGCCCGCCTATACGCTGATTTCGGAAGGGTTCAGGAACTGGAGGGGCATGGAGGAGTCCCCGGGACGCAGGATCAAGCGGTACGTAAGCCTCGACATGACCAGCATCCGTTTTCTCGACGACGAAACGAAGGGGGCGCTGCAGGAGGTGCGGCTGCTCAAGCCCTACCTGGATGAGCGCTCACGCGAAGTCGCCGAATACAACCGGGTCCACGGTTTCGAAGGGCTTTCGCCCATTAACGGGCGGCGGCTGACCAACCTCGGCACCTTCAGGGCCTACCTGGAGGCGTATCTGCGCAACCTCTCGACGATCAACACCGAGATGACGGTCATGGTGCGGTACCTCCAGGCCGATGGCATGGGGTTGCCTCTGGAGGTCTACTGCTTTACCAACGAAAAGGAGACGAACACCTATGAGAACGTGCTCGCCGACATCATGGACCACATCCTGGCGGTCTTGCCCTGGTTCGGCCTCAGGGTCTATCAGCTTCAAGGCGTTGCATTGCCGGAAACCCCGAAGCCGTGAGCTCCTGTTCCGGGGCGACGGTTCCCGGCCATCGGCTCTCCTCGATGATCTGGTGGTGCAGCGGAATCCTGACCAGCGGCATGTTCTCGGGCGTGTAAAAACCGGCCTCGAACACCTCGTGGTTGATGGCGATGTTCCCGTGCGCCGCGATCACCCGGTAGGCGACCACCACCAGTGACCCGTACAGCTCGGACTCCCGCTGGTACACGCCGATCAGCCCGTCGACCGTCCCCTCAAGCGAGGTCTCCTCATACAGCTCCCTGAGGCATCCCTCCTCAGGGTGTTCGCCCGCTTCGAGGAAGCCCCCGGGCAACGCCCATTCGTTGAACGCCGGTTCGTGAGCCCGCCGGATAACCAGGAGCTCGTTGTTGCGGTTCACCGTGAATGCCACGGCGACCGGCAGGGGATTGACATAGTGGATCCAGCCGCAGGCAGGGCAGGTCATCCGGTCGCGTCCATCGACGAATGTTTTGCTGAGCGGGGTGGCGCACAGCGGACAGAAGGAGAATGGTTTCATAGGGCCGGCAATCGATTCTGAAAATGAAGGTGCGTCATGGCCGTGAGGCGCAGGACAAGACGCTGAAAAAAACGCGAGGCAAGAACAGATAGTTCTCAATGATAGCGTTTTCAGGACGCGGATTCCGTCCATTCACCATCATGTCACAAACCGGGTGTTTATCTTTACGGTCAGGTGAAACTTTTTAGGCGCGCCTCCGATTCATTGCGACTGAAACGTTTCATGAACTTCAATCGACATCCTCATGGCATTATTGCACGTTGGCCAGAAAGCTCCGGATTTTACCGCCACCGACCAGGACGGCAAGGACGTGAGCCTGGCGGAGTACCTGGGAAAAAAGGTCATTCTCTACTTCTACCCCAAGGACGATACACCCGGATGCACCAGGGAGGCTTGCTCTTTTCGGGACAATTTGCCTAATTTTACAGAAACCGGCGTCGAGGTGCTTGGCGTAAGCGTTGACAGCGAAAAGTCGCATCGTAAATTCGCCGACAAGCACGGCCTGCAGTTCAGGCTCGTGTCAGACACGGAGAAAGCCATTGTCGAGGCCTACGGGGTCTGGGGAATGAAGAAGTTCATGGGCCGCGAATATATGGGCATCAGCCGAGTGACCTACCTGATCGACGAAAAGGGAAACATCGAGCAGGTCTGGCCGAAGGTGAAGCCGGAAACCCACGCAGCCGAAATTCTCGAATGGCTGCAGAAAACATCGTAACGTATGGTGAACGAATTCGAACATCTTGAGTCCGGCAAGCTCCTGCTTGCCTCCGCCAACCTGCTTGAATCGCATTTCAAGAGGACGGTACTGCTGATGTGCGAGCATAATGAAGAGGGGTCTCTCGGATTCATTCTGAACCGCCCCATGGAGTTCAAGGTATGCGAAGCCATCACCGGCTTCGACGAGATCGACGAACCGCTGCACATGGGTGGACCGGTTCAGGTCGATACGGTTCATTTCCTGCACACCCGCGGTGATGTCGTGGACGACGCGCAGGAGATCCTTCCCGGACTGTTCTGGGGAGGGGACAAGGACCAGCTCAGCTACCTCATCAACACCGGGGTGATCAAGCCCTCCGAAGTCCGCTTCTTCCTCGGATACGCGGGCTGGAGCGCGGGTCAGCTCAAGGACGAGTTCGAAGAGGGCTCCTGGTACCTGGCCGAAGGGTCGAGCGATCTCATTTTCAGCGACGAATACGAGCGCATGTGGAGCCGCACCGTTCGCTCGAAAGGTGGAGAGTACGGTTTCATCGCCAACTCACCTGAACTTCCGGGCATGAACTGACCGGCAGGAACCAATTGGGCGCGATTCATTGTTCTTGATAATGTTCGCACGAAAGGTTATCTATAGATCGTCGTGCGCAGGCACGGTTCTTTGACTTCATTGGGGATGACAGGCTTTCGACAGGGTAGGTGTGAGGTGAAGTTGCACTCCGAGTTTCAGCATGGATGGACTCGTTAAAGAAGTCTATGTAACAATCAGATGCAGACGATTATTCGTATGCAATGGCTGCCTGATTAGCAAAAGTTAATCCAGACGCCATCGTCCGGCGGTGAATGCGCTTATTCTGAAGCTACCGGATGGCATAACCCGCGCTTGAGCTTCGGTTCGCGCAAGTAAGCTTCATGTGATTTTGCCAGGGGGGTCACATGAATACACTCTCTGGATAAGGGACCGCACGTTGACGGCGATGTAATCGGTCCACGAAAAAACAATCACCGTAGATGAGTGTGGTGACTGCATCGAGCAATGTTCTGGACGCGGGTTCGAGTCCCGCCATCTCCACTATC
>JAAXXR010000112.1 GCA_013334335.1 Chlorobiaceae bacterium | reverse complement strand
ACGCTGCCGCCGGCGACTTTGCCCAGGTTGGCGCCGAGGTTGAAGCCCTGCGGTTTGAGGGTCGTCTTGAGCGCCTGCATGCAGAGGTCGGCCATCTGCATGATTTCGAGCCTGGTCGGGTCGTCGAGGTCGCTGAACTCCGGGGTCTGCATGTAGGGGATCACCATGAGGTGTCCACAGTTGTAGGGATAGAGGTTCAGGATGGCGAAGCAGTGCGTACCCCTGCAAAGCACGTAACGCGCTTCGTCCTCCTCGGGCGGGATGTCCGCGAAGACCGATTTGCCTTCGGTTGGTTCGGGCTTTTCGTCCTTGAACGACTGCATGTAGATTTCACGCCATGGAGAGTACATTCTTTGCATAATGGGTGCAGCGAATGCCCTGATGATAAGCTAGAGAATAAGTCAGTGTACCAAAGGTGGGACTCGAACCCACACGAGTTTGCACCCACTGGATTTTGAGTCCAGCGCGTCTACCAGTTCCGCCACTTTGGCCTGTCGACATGTGCGAGAGAAGGGACTCGAACCCTTACGCCTCACGGCACCAGTTCCTAAGACTGGCGTGTATACCAATTTCACCACTCTCGCGTCATGAAGTGCTAATATACGCGGTTTTTTATCATAATAAAACTATCTTCTGAGTGGTTTTCGGGAGTCTCCCGCCCGCATCTTTCACTGATCATCCTCCTCGGTTTTCAATGCACGCTGATATTCGCCGGTTCGCATCTCTGGTTTCGTGGGTTGTCAGCCCCGTTGTCGTCGCACCGGCAGCCTACCTGGTCATTGTGATGCTGGGATACGACGACGAACCTCGGGCCATGTCCTGGTTCTACGTCCTTTTCGCATCGGCAACCGTTGCGCCGATGATGCTCATCTACGGCCTGAAGAGGATCGGCAAGGTTTCAGATTACAATATCACCTTCAGGGAGCAACGGTTTCTTCCCCTGCTGGTGCTGGTCGGGGTCAACGTGATCGGTTATGAATTCATGAAGCAGATGGGTGCTCCTCGCTTCCTGTCGGGCATCCTGCTGTTCAATGCCGTCAACACGGTCTTCATCCTCCTGATTACCCTTCAGTGGAAGATCAGCATCCACCTCTTTTCCCTCGCGTCCTCGATTGCACTCGTCTTTCTGCAGTTCGGCGTCCCGACGCTCTGGCTTCTCCTTTTCATTCCCCTGCTGATGTGGTCACGGATCTACCTGAAGGCCCATAACTTCATGCAGACGCTCGTCGGTGGCCTGATCGGCTTTTTCCTGATGTTCGCTCAATTGAAATGGTGGCTTTCCCTGTGAAGCGGCGGCGCTACGGTGTGGTGCTGGTGACGTACGGAGAGGTCGACCGGCCAGTCCTGCGCAACCTGATGCCGAGCTCGCGGAAGATCGTGCAGGTGGTCACCCGCCAGATCGTCACCCTTCCCAAGGCGATGATCTACGCTCTCGGCGACTACCGTTCCGTCAAGCACTATATCGACTGGAAACTCAACCGCTATTGTTCACGGCTCGTGTCAATCAACCGTGCCCAGACCGAAGGCGTCAGACGCGAACTCTCCAGCCCGGATTTGCGAGTCGAGGTCACCGATGCCTACTACTTTGTGCCACCCTATCTGGAAGCGGTGCTCGAGAACTTCAGGAGCACCCATGACGGGGTGATCGTGGTGCCCATGATTCCGGTTGAATCGGCTTTCTCGTGCGGCGTCGCCTGTCAGATGGCCATTGATGTCCATGGCGAGTCGCTTGCCGGCAGGGTGAGGGTCATGCATGGCCTCTGGAACCACGAGGCGCTTTACCGGATCTACCTTGATCACCTTTTCGGATCGCTGAACCCGGAAATGCATCCGTTTGGTGCTCCGAAACCGGGTCTCGTGCTCGTCATCCACGGTACGATCGTCCGTGGCCGCAACGGCAAGACACCCGCAGTGTTCACTGGCCTGGAGGAGACGTACCGCTTTTTCGAGGCGATGCGCGACCGGATCATGAAGGACCCGCGGAACGTGTTCGGCGAGGTGAAACTTGGATGCCTGAACCACAAGGCCGGCGGTGAATGGACCCCCGACACGGTCGAAAAGGCGCTTGGAGAGTTCCGCGCCGACGGATGTGAAGCCGTGGCGATGTTCCCGTTCGGCTATTTTGCGGACAACAGCGAAACCGACTACGAGTCACGCCGGCAGCTCGATGCTTCAGAAATCGCCCGGAGGCAGTATATTCCCTGCATCAACGACTCCCCGGAACTCTATCGATGGCTTGCCGGGCTGATCAGGCAGGAGATTGCCCTGCTTGAGCGGCAGCAGGACTTTTTCTGCGGGGCAGGCAACGCAGAACGCAACAACCGTAGTGCACCATGAACGACACCGTACCGAACGAATCAGGGGTTTCGATGCGTGAGGCCTCTCTGGACGGCGATTACCGCAAGGCGCTCGGATGCATCGAAGCGGGCGAGTACCAGAGCGCCCTGCAACTCCTTGACACCATCGCCGGGCCTGCATCCCGCGACGCCCGCATCCGCTACGCACGCGGAGTCACCTTGCTGTCGACTGGCGAGTACCGGAGGGCAGGAACGGATCTTGCCTTCGCCGTCGCCCTCGACAGGAGTTTTCTCCACGCTTACCGGCACCTTGGCTTCGTGTTGCTGACGATGGGCAAGGAGCTTGCGGCCATCAAGGTGCTCAAGGCCGCCATCGCGATCGATCCCGGTTTTGCAGACGCATGGTGTGTGCTTGCGGATGTCTACATGGACCTCGGAGAGGCTGACAAGGCGATGGCCGCCCTGCAGACAGCCCTCGCCCTCGATCCAGCCAATCCCGAACCCCACTGCAAGCTGGCGATGTACCATCTGTCAAAGGGCGACATGAAAGGGCTGCGGGAGGAGTGCCAGGTGTTGCGCGAACTCGATCCCGA
>JAAXXR010000056.1 GCA_013334335.1 Chlorobiaceae bacterium | reverse complement strand
GGGCTGCCCGCTCGGGAAGCCCTTTCCTGTGGTTGACCGCCGTTTGGGATCAGCGCTGTCCCTGGGCCTTCCGGAAATCCCGTTATCGGTTATCGACTGATGATCGTCTCGATCATTTGGCGCAGTTCACCCATTTCAAGGTTGTTGCTTTCGGCAATCGTCTTGAGCGGAACGTCTGTTTTCGCTTCAACTCCTTTCTGCCGGAGTGCAAGCTGGAGTGCGGTTGAGGATACTCCCGCTTCTTCGGCGATCTCCTGCAATGTCTTTTTGCCGACACCGTTACCCTGGAGCTTGTACGTACCCGATTCGGACGGCGCAATCAAAGCGTAGACCTGCGCTGCGGTCTTGCCGTTTGCTTTGGCAATCCCGGCAATGGTCTCGTTCACTGAGGCCACCTTCAAACCTGCATTTTTCAGCTTCATGACCAAGGCTTCGGGATCCCCTCCAAGACCTGGTTGCTGCGAGAGCTCAACAATCGTCATGAGTTCTGCGTGGGGAACCGGAGCTTTTTTCTCCTTGCGCTCCCAGGAGTCTGAAATATTATTGCCGAACTTGATGACTGCTGAGAACGGCTGGATTTCATAATATGTCCCTAAACCGAAAATGGCGGAGAGGATGATGATCGCCAGCAGTTCACCTGGGCTTTTCAGCCCTTCGGCTGTCTTTGACTTCAGATAGGAGAGAAATGCCTTCCAGTTGATCAGGAACAGGTGGAACAGGGACAGGATGAGAAAGGCAAAGCCGAAGATGATGTGCTGGTGTTGCCAGCCCCTTTTGGTCAGCCCGATCATCTGCCAGTCCGTCCAGTTTGCAACCCTTCCGGGAGGAGAGATATAGAGGATCACCCCAGAAACCAGCATCATGAAGACCGCTATGAAAAGACCGAAGCTTATAAATACCCGCCAGCTGAAAGACTTTTTCATCGGAACACCCCTTATTAAGCACGTTGAAACGAAAATGCGGTGATGCGGTCACTTGGCCACCGCGGAGGAATCGACCCTGGCCGGTGTCCATCGTTGCGTTTGGTGACATGCCGAACAGTTTGCCGTTGTCTGACGATGCCGGTCATCGTCCGGCTGATCACGGTTGTGGCATTTTCTGCATGTTGCCGACGCGGTCAGGCTGCCATGATCAAATGCGGACAGTTGAACCGGTCTTCCGAAGGCATAGGCGGCAGTGGTGGTGAGCACGCCCAGGCTCATGACAAACAACAACTTCTTCATGATCAGATATGCTAAAATTTACGGAACTGAGCCCGGTAATCAGAACGATGGCGACCGAAAACGCTTCTTGGGATCGGACCGGTTTTTCGGGAGGGGGTCAACCTGTTTTATGCTCCGGGCATCAGGCAATGAATCATTTCTGTTGACCGGCATGATCAACGATTCCAATGACTTGCAAGCGTTCTGCTTCGGTTTTGAGTGCGGTGATCCCGGCAACCATGTCACTTTTCAGAAGACCATGAAATATGAAGTCCGGTGCGGCGAAGGAGGGTTTGATTTCGGATTCGTAGGTCAGGATCGTGCCTTCGGATGAATACATCTGAAGAATCCAGGAGCCGCGGTAGACCTCGAAATCACCGGAAATCTTTTCGTAATCGATTCGCGAGGGATAGGTTTCATGCATGTTTATGGAAACCCGAATGGTTTTTTTGAACAAAAGCACCCGGAACTCCCCGGTCAGATCGATCACTTTCAGGTTTCCCCTTGATTCGACCAGGTCGCTTTCCACCATTCTCGGGATGTACCGCTTGAGGTTGTTGTAGTTGGTCAGGACTTTCCAGACCGTTACCGGAGAGGCATTAATAAAAGCGGTGCTTTTCATCCCGGTCACACCGTCCGGCATCTTCGAGAGCGTTATCTCAATCAGTTTTTTGTATTCAATTTCGGCTTCGCGCGGCAAGACCTGACGCGGCAATTCAGCTCTGCACACGTTGGGAACGGGTGAGATAATCAGAGGCAGAACAGCGATAATCTTGATCATTGCAAGTTTCATGCTTCTTGTGAATGGAAGGCACGAGGCATCGATGCGTCGGCAAAATGAGAATCCGGTACTCATGACCGATCAACGGGAATGTGGTTGTTCACTAAATTCATCGATCATTGCCACTCCACATGAAGAGCGTCATGGCCATGAACGATTCGTGCCAGCGGCGGGTGCAGCCAGCCAAATGGATGGCTGCATTCCGTTCGGTACACGATTGACCTTGGACCCGCCGCTGACACTTATGCGTATTTGTTCGCCGGCCTTCAGGAAAGGCTCTTCAGCACAAACATCACCGTTCTATTTATGCGCAACAGTATAACCGTTATCCGTGGGCTCCGAATGACTGGTTATTTGACGTTCTCCCGGCTGCCCATCCCCATTGATGGAGCTTTTGATGGAGCCTTTATAGGTTGTTGTGCAGGCTGCCAGCCCCAAAAGCACAAGAATCAATAACGCCTGGATTTTCATGGTGATCTCCTTTCTGGATAGTGTTAATCGAGGTACGGTCGTCAATCCTTGAATTTTTCCGTAACATCATGAATGGCTTTGCGTAAGCCATGCAATGCACTTTCGACACCGTCTTTCATTTTTTCCCAACCATCCTCTCCGGCGTCGCCCAACTCCTTCAGCTTGTTCTTTGCCGAGTCCACGCCATCCTCAAGTTCGTCGAGGTGTTTGGCATATTTTATTCGAGTGTCGGCAGTAAAATTTTTCGCTTTTGCCTTGAACTCATCCAATCTCGCATGAGCGATCTCCAACTCGGCTTCAACTTTTTGTTTGTAGGCAGCTTTCATGTTCATCTTAACTCTCCATTGTTTGGTTGATGGTGATATCATTACGTCTGGGTTATTACATCGGTCGCTCCTGACTGACACAACCAGGGATCATGTCAGTTTCGGAAAAGCAAAAGTGAGCGGTCGGTAATCAATGCATCTTCGCACCTGCCGTTGCCGGTTATAAGGGGGAACAATGCATACGAGTGCCATTCTTCAACTGGTTACGGCCCCAGAACAACCACAACCTTACGGTTTCGAGTGTATTTCCGGTTATTTCGCAAATGTCACGATGTTTCAATCCGGGAATTTCTGACAGCAATACCGTCAGCTTTATATCCTCGAACCGTTTACACAAGGATTTTGTCAGACTCTCCTTTGACTGGTCGAGCGTTTCCTTGAATCCGGAAACCGGCACCTTTCCAATACTGTCGAAATAACAGATTCTGAATTTCCTGATCAGCTCAGATTCCGAGATTTGTTTGCCTGCACTCAGATAAGTTCTTTTCAACAGATCACTTGCATCTTTCTTAGAACCGGTCATCCAATACGCAAGGCTGTATATTTCATCAATCAGGTCAAGCTGTGTGTTTTTTTCTGCAATCATTGCGCCTCCAGGGATACGCATTACTTGTTTGAACCAACATGACTCTCTGCTCCAGGCTTAATCAGGTCGCTTGTCTTCCTTGTCCTTGTTTCCACCTCTGTTATCACCATTTTTCTGCTGCTCCTGGGGTTTCCTGTCCTCGGGAACTCTGTTCGGTTGTTCCTGTACCTTCCTCATCTCGGGAGCCCTGTCTTGCGGCTCCGGAACTTTCCTCATCTCGGAAGCCCTGTTCGGCTGTTCCTGAGCCTTCCTCATCTCGGGAGCCATGCTCGGCTGCTGCTGTACCTTCCTGATATCGGAAGCCCTATACTTCTGTTCGAGCAGGCGTCTCCGGCTATCATCCTTGCGCTGGTAACTGTTATTGCGGCTGTCAGATTTGCGATACTCGATGTCACGGTACCTTCGTATATCAGCCAGGCGATGCCTTCTTATCCTTGAAGGAAGTCCGTTCCTGCTGATGACAACCCACGGACCGTGATAACTGTAGGAACGGTACCAGCGGTCGTTATGGTACAGGTAGTACCGGTTTCCATAGTAGACGATGTCGTATGGACTTCCGATGGAAATCGAGAACCCCTGGGTTCGCAGGTAGACAAAACTCGGTTCCGCATTGATCACAAACGTTACCCTGCTATCTGTTCTGTAGGCGCTGACTGCCTCCGGAGCATTGACAGCGAAAATTCCCAGCAGCATTCCCGTAATTACAAGACTCAACCATACGTGCTTGTTCACCTTGATTCTCCCTTGAAGCGTTTTCCCATAAGAGCATACATTTCCATTCCGTTCAACTTGCACAACTCGAAAGTCCAAAACGGTTTATAGTCAGGGAGGAGGCCATGCGCACAACCGATGCCGGATGTACGCACACATTCCCTCCTGGGGCTACCTGCGGTAGTCGTCGCGACGCGGATCCATGTTGTTCCGGTTGTCGTTACGACGAGGATCCATGTTGTTCCGATTGTCTCGTTTCTGGTACTCAACGTCACGGTACCTGCGGATATCCTCGATCCGATGCCTTCTTATCCGGTCGGGCAGTCGCCGCTCGTCGATATTCGACCACGGACCACGGTAATCGGATGAGTTATACCAACCTCCATTCTGGTACAGGTAATACCGGTTGTCATAACTGATTATTTCATGAGGGCTGCCAACGGAGATCGAAAAGCCCTGGTCGGGAAGGTCGATAAATTCCGGTCTTGAACTGATGACAATAGAAGTGCCGCCCCTCCTGCTCGACATAGCCAGTTCATCACTGGCGGATGCGGGAAGATTTACGAACACCATGCAGCCAATTACCGCTGTCAGACAAATACGTTTTCTCATCACCATTCTCCTGTTAAGATTATTTCAGGGGCCGTCAATGCCGGAAGTGACCTATGACTCAACACGCTTCCGACATCTTCCGGCCCCTCTCGTTCGCTACCGATTCCCGCCTTCCGTTATCGTGGTATCCATCGTTACGTTACCAATGCCTGTTATGGTGATGCTGACCAAGGAACCATCACAAAATGCGTCGTCCCTGAATGACGCGAATCAGGATCACGACAACGGCAATAACAAGAAGCACGTGGATGAGCCCCCCCATGGTGTATGAAGTCAGCAATCCGAGGAGCCACAGAATAAGCAAAATGACTGCGATGGTTTCGAGCATGTCACACCCTCCCTTGGTTTAATGGACAAATAAATCAGACACCGACTGAAAAAAAACAGCCAAACAGATTGTCGGTGTAATGCATAAATATATCGTCTCGATCCTACGGTCGAAACGAGCACACGTCACCACTGCATTAACTGGTAACACGTACTTCCACTACATAACTACTGAACAAAAACTGGGGAACTGATGGTATCAAATGCAAAAAGCACTTAACACATGGCTGTCGGGGATACAGCCGGACTTATCGAGGTGGGGCAGGTGGGAAATCACTGAAGCGCCTCTACTTACTTTACTTTTTAAACCAATAATGACGGCATAATAGTTCCCTTTCCTTATGCGCCGTGAATAATAACGCCAAGCCCTGCCACCACTCCCCCTTGTCGGGTAGCTGCCATTCAGGTGTGACGAAGGGCAAGAGGATCGGCATTCCGGAAACATTGCCGGCGAGATGACGGAGGCACCCTGATCGAGCGAGAAACGCAACGCTGTATTACCCGGCTCGCTTCGATCCGGAACGAACAGCCATTGATTCCCTTTGTTATTGAGCGGACGAGATCTGTTTGTTTTGCACGAGAGCATGCAGCTGCATCATTTGAGCAGATCGACCGATGCAGATGCACCATCACGAGGTATTGTTCAGCAAGCGGTCAACAACGCATCTGTTTACACAGGCGAATCCTGTTCTCGCTGGCAGGGAAAGCATGGCGCATGCCCTCGCAGGATAATGCGAAAAGTGGGTACCCCGGGTCGTCGGGCATGTGCGCTTCAGGCCATTTACCCGGTAGTGGTGAATCATGAAAAAACACTCATTCACACAGCTTTTCGCAGGCATCATCCTCCTTTCGGCGCTGATGTATGCGGTGACCCATTTCGGCGAGTTCGCCCGTTTCGTCATCCTCGTGCGCAGCATTGAACCGTCATGGCTTTTCTTGGCCCTCTTGCTGCAATCGGGCACCTATTTCATGCCTGCCATGGTCTGGTTTCGCACCCTTCGATCCGAAGGCATACGGTATCAGTTACGACAACTCGTCCCGCTTGCGGTCGCAAAGCTTTTTACGGACAAGGCTATTCCGTCAGGCGGGATCAGCGGCATAGCATTCGTCTTCACTGCGCTTCGCCAGAGGAAAATCAGCGCGGAAGTCTGCATGAGGGTCATGCTGATCGACATCCTCTCTTACTATACCGCATACCTCCTGGTTGCGACAGGAGCTCTCCTGGTGTTGTGGTTGCATCATGACATCCGCAAATGGATGGTCGTCGTGGGGGCGATGTTTGTCGCAGTCGCCCTGTTCATCCCTGCAGCGGTCCTCTTCCTGAAACAACTGGGTACGAATGACCGGTTGCCTGCATGGATCGTCAGGATACCCAGGGTAGCCTCCATTCTGGATATCTGGTCAGGGGTGCCGCAATCAAAGGGTCAGAAGCCGAAGCTCAACCCCCTGCTTTTCATTGAAGCGACCATCTACCAGACCACGGTGTTCATCCTTGATTCCGCAACGCTCTGGGCCATGCTTCAGGCTCTTGGTGAGCCAGTTTCGTTGGTTCTGGCGTTTCCCTGTCTGGTTTTTGCCTCCATGGTGGCCATGCTCAGCCCGATCCCCCTGGGGCTCGGCACCTTTGAAGCCGCCTGTGTCGGGCTGCTCATCATGTTCAAGGTGAGGGTCGAAACCGCTTTGACGGCAACCCTGCTGCTTCGTGGATTCACCCTCTGGCTACCGATGCTCCCCGGGCTGATCGTGACCCGAATGAAGCGATAAGCCGAACCGTGAACCCTGCCAGGTGATGGCGGCTACCTCGTGGCCGGGATTGAAATCAACCCCCGAGGTTATCGACAGAGGATTCCGCTGATGACCCGCTCCAAAAAGCATCCGGATCCCCACCAAGAAAGCGCTTTCCGGGATCTGGCCGGTTATTTTAAGCGGGTCACCTGTCCTCCACGTTCGTTTTTTCGTACCAGCCTTTTGAGGAGTTGACGATCCGGACAACGAGGAGCATCACGGGGACTTCGATCAGGACGCCGACAACGGTGGCGAGCGCCGCGCCGGAGTTGAAACCGAAGAGGCTGATGGCCGCAGCCACGGCGAGTTCAAAGAAATTGGAGGCGCCGATAAGGGCCGAAGGGCCAGCCACCGAGTGTTTCTCACCGACGAGGCGATTGAGCAGGTAGGCCAGTGAGGAGTTGAAAAACACCTGGACGAGGATCGGGACGGCAAGCACGGCGATCACGAGGGGTTGCGCCAGGATGGCTTCGCCCTGAAACGCGAAGAGGAGCACCAGAGTTGCGAGCAGGGCGGTTATGGACCACGGCCCGATCTTCTCCATGGCGGCATCGAAGCATTGCTGCCCTCTTGCCAGGAGCGACTTGCGCCACAACTGGGCAAGGATGACCGGAATCACGATGTACAGGACCACCGACGTGGCCAGCGTGTCCCACGGCACAGTAATGGCCGAGATGCCCAGCAGCAGGCCCACCAGCGGGGCGAAGACCACGACCATGATGAGGTCGTTCAGCGCGACTTGGGAGAGCGTGAAGAGTGGATCGCCGTCGGTCAGCCGGCTCCAGACGAAAACCATCGCCGTACACGGCGCGGCGGCGAGCAGGATCAGGCCTGCGATATAGCTGTCGATCTGCCCGGCCGGAAGCATCGGCGCGAAAATATTGCGAATGAAGATCCACCCGAGCAGCGCCATCGAGAACGGCTTGACCAGCCAGTTCACGACGAGGGTGACGCCGATGCCGCGCACATGCTGGCGAACCTCGTGCAGGGCGCCAAAATCGACCTTGACCAGCATCGGGATGATCATCACCCAGATCAGGAGGCCGACCGGCAGATTGACCTTCGCCACCTCCATGCGGCCGACTGCCTGAAACAGTCCTGGCAGAAGCTGGCCAAGCGCGATCCCGCAGACGATACAGAGGAGTACCCACACGGTCAGGTAGCGTTCGAACACGCTCATTGCCGAACCGGTCGATTTTGCGGACGTGACTTCACATTGAACGGACATAGGTGCTTTGGTTTTATCAGATTTGGTTGCCGGTCGATCGTCCGATATCACGCACCGCATGTTGCAGTGACATCGCGTCGAGATCGTCCATGTTGAGGCTGAGGAACAGCTGGATACGGTGAGTGATCTGCATCAGGGTGTCGTAAAATGCCTTCTGTTTCTGCGCCGGGGACCCCTGGACCGCGACCGGGTCCGGAAACCCCCAGTGTGCGGTGATCGGCTGGCCAGGCCATGCAGGGCAGGCTTCACCAGCCGCCTTGTCGCAAACCGTGAAGATGAAGTCCATCTTCGGCGCATCCGCTCCGGCGAATTCATCCCAGCTCTTGCTGCAGAGGTCCCTGGTAGTATAACCCAGGCTTTCGAGCAGTTCCAGCGCCATCGGATCGACCTGGCCACGCGGATGGCTGCCGGCGCTGAACGCATGGAACCGGCCGTTGCCGAGTCGGTTCAGGAGGGTCTCGGCGATAATGCTCCGGGCCGAGTTGCCGGTGCAGATGAAGAGCACGTTGTATGATGTATGGTGCATATCAGGCTTGTCTGGTGACAGGTTGACACATTTCGAGCAATTGGCCGATACCGACCGGCTCCTGCTTCAGCAACGGAACGATGGCATATCGCCTCGAGTGCCGGGTGGCGATGTGGTCTATTTCCCGAAGCTCGTTGAGCGCTCGCTGCTGTAAAAGGGGCGAGTGGGGGTTGGCAAATGCGACGGTGTTGTTGATTACCCATGCCCATGGCTCGATGCCGGCACGCCGCAGGTCCTCCTGAAGGCCAGCAGCTTCGAGCACCGGCGTAGGTTCAGCCAGGGTGGCGATCAGCACCCTGGTCTGCCGGGGATCCTGCAACCGCATCATGGGGGTGAGGCCTGTTATTCCGGAAGCGCCTGCCTGGCGGGCGATTTCACGGTGATAGGCGCCGGTCGCATCAAGCAGCAGCAGGGTATGGCCGGTCGGGGCGGTATCCATGACCACAAACCTCGAGTCTGCCTCCCGGATAACTCTGGAGAACGCCTGGAACACGGCGATCTCCTCGGTGCAGGGAGAGCGCAGATCCTCTTCCAGGAGTGCCCGGCCTTCATCGTCGAGAGCGCCGCCCCGGGTTTCAAGCACGTGCTGACGATAACGCGCAGTCTCTTCTCGGGGATCGATCCGGCTGACCGTGAGGTTGTCCATGGTACCCTCGAGCGTCTCGGCCAGGTGCGCCGCCGGATCGGAGGTGGAGAGATGGACCGGCAAACCGCGCCGGGCAAGTTCGACGGCCAGAGCAGCGGCGAGCGTGGTTTTGCCGACCCCGCCCTTGCCCATGAACATGACGAGGCCATGGCCATCGGCGGCAATATCATCGACCAGCAAGGAGAGGCCTGGCGGCGTTGCCCCCACCGGCAACTCGATGCCAGTCAAACCACAGGACGCCTCGTCGACATTGTCCAGCAAGCGGCAAAGGGCGTCGATGCCGACAAGGTTGAACGGCTTGAGCGTGACCAGGTCACGGGGCATCGCCCCCAGCGAATCCGGAAGGGCGGCCAAAGCCGCCTGTTCACGCTGGTAGATGGCCGCAGCAAGATCGTCAAGCTCGACTTCGGCTGACGGCAGGACGCCGTTGATGACCAGGCATTGCTGCGACAGGCCGACTGATGCAAGCTCTTCATGGGTCCGGGCGACCTCAAGCAGCGTGGATTTCTGGGCGCGCGCCACCAGGACGAGGCGGGTCCGCCCAGGGTCCGCGAGGGCTTCGACGGCCGCCTGGTATTGCGTCCGCTGCTTCTCAAGCCCGGCAAGTGGCCCGAGGCAGGAACCGTCGCCCTTCGAGGCTTCGAGAAAACCGCTCCAGGCTCCCGGCAGCTGCAGCAGGCGTATGGTGTGCCCCGTGGGCGCCGTATCGAAAACGATATGGTCGTAAGCGGCGGCCAATCCGGTATCGGTCAAGAGGGCGGTAAACTCGTCGAAGGCCGCGATTTCGGTGGTGCAGGCTCCGGAAAGCTGCTCCTCGATGCCCTTGACCACCACGTCAGGCAGGACATTGCGCACGGGACCGACAATCCGCTCCCGATAGGTCCGGGCCGCTGCCTGTGGATCGATTTCGAGTGCGAAGAGGTTCGGCGACGCTGCCGTCATGGGAGTGATCCGGTTGCCGATGGCAACGCCGAACACCTGCCCCACGTTCGAGGCGGGATCGGTGCTGACCAGGAGCACTCGCCGCCCCTGCTCTGAGAGCAGCAGGGCCGACGCGCAGGCAATGGAGGTCTTGCCCACGCCGCCCTTGCCGGTGAAAAAGAGATAGCGCGGCGGCTGATGAAGGAAGTTCATTGGCTCGATCCCCTTCAGCAGCAGCTCTTGCCCGAGCAGCAGCCCTGCGATTTCGGAGCCTCCGGCAAAGCGATGCCCGACCACCGGGTCAGGTCGGCACGGGAAGGGTACGTACCGGCAAGAAAGATGTCGCCTTCGACGATGGTCAGGGGAAGGGCTTCCTGCCCGGCGCGTTCGAGAAACTCCCGCACCAGCACGTTCTCGGCAAAGGCCATCGGCTGCTGCGCGAGGTTGATGCGCTCGACCGCGATACCGTTCTGCCTGGCCCAGTTCACGTCGGCCGTGAAGGTGACCAGGGTCTGGTCGACGTCAACGCCGCATACTCCGGTGCTGCAGCAGAGGGCCGGTTCAAATACCTGTATGGTTTTCATGATGACTCTCCGTTTATTTTATTACTGTCGCTGACGGCAAGAGGTTGCCGATACGGTCGAGTTCACGCTTCAACTGCTGACGGTCGTCTTTCAGCGCCTCCAGCGGAAGCGCGAAAAACGCTTCGATGCGGGCGCGGAGGATGCGGTAGGCCGTCATGAATGCGGCATCGATCTCTTC
>JAAXXR010000055.1 GCA_013334335.1 Chlorobiaceae bacterium | reverse complement strand
CCGGATCCGGCGCGGCTGGGTCCGCCGCCCTCAGGTTCGAGGTTGCCCGCGATCTGGCCGTTCTCGAACTCCTTTACGGGTGTGGCCTTCGGCTTTCGGAAGTGATCGGCCTCCAGGCCGCCGATATCGACCTCCTGAACGGGTTCCTGAAAATCACCGGAAAGGGCCGGAAGCAGCGCATCGTACCGCTCGGCAGGCCCGCCGCTGAGGCGCTCAGAAATTATTTTGAAGTCAGACGAAACTTCTTTAGAATAGTTGAGGAGCTGGCGGGGGAAACGTCCAGGGTATTCGTGACCACCAGAGGCAGACAGCTATATCCTATGCTCGTCCAGAGAATGACAAAGCGGTATCTTGCTTCGGTTACCGAGTCGGAACGGAAAAATCCACATATTCTCCGGCACAGTTTCGCCACTCACCTGCTGAACGCCGGTGCTGACCTGAAAAGCGTCAGCGAAATGCTGGGACACAGCAGTCTGACCACTACGGAACTTTACACTCATGTCACGTTCACCAGGCTGAGGGAGGTCTACAGAAAAGCACATCCACGAGCCTGACTCACCCGGTCCTTTCCAGGGCAGGGCTGTTATGGGCGTGTTCTTTTCCAGTATTCAATTATTCAATGGAGGTACGTATGACTCAATCCTTTACGAATGATTCGGTCGCCGTCAAGGTTACCCTTCGTCATTCGAGTAATCACAACAGCATAGAGGGCTATGCACAGGATGCGGCAGCGGGACTGACGAAATTTTTTCCCGGGCCGATGAACTGTCATGTCATTCTCGACCACCAGAAGAACGATTACGAGCAAAACAAGATTGCCGAAATCACGGTCCACGTCCCTCAACACGATTTTGTGGCAAGGGAGTCCGGCCAGGCCTACGAGCAGGCGATCGACAGTTGCATTGAATCGCTGACGCGGCAACTGAAAAAGTACAAGGAGAAACAGCGGAGCATCTGAAATAACATGCGGGAACAGGGTCAGCTTGCTGGCCCTGTTCTGATATTCCACGGAGAGCAACCACCATGATATCCCGAGCATGAATTTCGATCAGAAGGGCCTGAAGAAGCGATCGATCACGGTCGCCTATTTTTTTGAGCATGTCGGCGACAAGTCCGATATCAGGCTTCGCCGCCTCAACAATGTCGACGAGCAGAACCGCCGTATCTTCGAACGCGACCTCCATCGGCCGGGGCTGGCCATCGCCGGCTTTACCAACCTGTTCACCTACAAGCGGGTGCAGATCCTTGGAAACACCGAAACCCGGTTCCTGAACCATCTGAGCCCCGAGGTCCGGCGTCAGGCGTTCGCCAATTTCGTCAAGTTCCGGATGCCCTGCATTATCCTGACCAGCAACAACAAGCTCGATCAGGAGTTGCTCGACCTGGCCACCGAGGCGGGCATACCGGTCTTCACCACCAGGCAGTCCTCGACCAAGGCCATCTACTTCACCACCGATTTCCTTGATGAGCAATTTTCAATGTACCAGCAGTACCATGGCTCGATGGTCGACGTCTACGGTGTCGGGGTGCTGATCACGGGAAAAAGCGGGCTCGGGAAGTCGGAGATCGCGCTCGATCTGGTCGAACGCGGACACGGGCTGGTGGCCGACGATGTCGTGGTGCTCAAGCGCAAGGGAGAGACCTCGATGATCGTGGCTTCGAGGAACAACATCATCGATCACTTCATGGAGATCCGCGGACTCGGCGTGGTCGATGTCCGAGCGAATTTCGGCATCCGTGCCATCCGTGACCGGAAGGTGGTCCAGGTCGTGGTCGAATTGCTCGAGTGGAGCAAGGAGGCTGAATACGAACGGCTTGGCCTCGACATGAAAAGCGTCAAGGTCCTCGGCGTCGACCTGCCGCTCGTGCAGCTGCCGATATTTCCCGGCAAGAACATCACGGTTATCATCGAGGTGGTGGCCCTGAATTTCCTGCTGAAACGCTATTCCGGCTATGTGGCAGCTGAAGCCCTGACCGAAAGGATACGTACCGTCATCAACAAGGACCGGGCGACGTCGCCCGGCCAATTTCAAACTCCGCTCTCTCATGACGATGAAATCGAATAAGTTGACCGCTGCGGCCGCCCTGCCGCTTCTGCTTGCTGCAACCCTCCTTTTTTCGGCATGTTCGAAACCGAAGGGCGGAGGTCAGATTTCGGGTTCTGCCAGGGACACGACCCTGGTGGTCGCCATGCTCGGTGACGCGGATTACCTCAATCCGGTGCTCGGCGCCTCGGTCACGTCGGGCAACATCACCGGTCTCATCTATCCTTCGCTCCTGCAGAGCGAGTTCGACACCTCGACCGGCCTGCTCAACTATCTCGCGCTCGAAAAGAGCCTACGCCCGGTCAAGTCGGATGACGGAGGACGCTCCCCGAAAGGAGCGCTTGCCAGGACCTGGACGATGGCTCCCGATCACCGTTCCATCACCTACATCCTCAGGAGCGATGCCCGCTGGGACGACGGCAAGCCGATCGTGGCCGGTGATTTCAAGTTTGCGTACCGGCTCTACGGCAATCCGGTGATTGCGAGTCCGCGTCAGCAGTATCTGGCCGAGCTGCTCGGGGCAGACAAAGGGAGTGTCGACTTCGACCGGGCCATCGAGACTCCGAACGACACGACCCTGGTGTTCCGTTTCTTCAAACCGGTTCCGGAGCACCTCGCCCTGTTCCACACTTCGCTGACCCCGCTTCCCGAGCATGTGTGGAAAGGGGTCGGTCCCGAACAGTTCCGCGAGTCGAAACTGAACCAGCGACCGGTAGGCTCGGGGCCTTACCGCCTGTTCGCCTGGAATCGGCAGCAGGATGTGACGCTGTCGTCCAACCCCGCATGCGTGCTGCCGAAACCCGGCAACATCCGAAGGATCATGTTCCGCATCGTACCCGACTACACGGTTCGTCTCACCCAGCTCCAGACGGGGGGCGTCGATGTGGTTGAAAACGTCAAACCCGAGGATTTCGGCGCCATGCAGCGCGCCAATCCGAATGTGGAGCTCAAGACGGTCGGGCTCAGGGTCTTCGATTACGTCGGGTGGTCGAACATCGATCACGATTGGTACAACAAGACCCGCAAGCTCAGGCCGCATCCGCTGTTCGGTTCGCCTGCCGTACGACAGGCCCTTACCCATGCGATCGACCGCGAGGCGATTATCGACGGCTATCTCGGCACTTACGGCACGATCTGCAACACCGACATCTCCCCCTCGCTGAAATGGGCCTATGACGATACGATCAAGCCGCTCGGATTCGACCCGGCGCTTTCCGTCAGATTGCTCGAACAGGAGGGGTGGCTTCCCGGACCCGATGGTATCAGGCAGAAAAACGGGAAGAAGTTCAGTTTCACCCTCTACACCAATGCCGGAAACGACCGCCGCAACTACGCCTGTACGGTGATCCAGCAGAACATGAAGGAGATCGGCATCGATTGCCGGATCGAAATGCAGGAGTCGAACGTGTTTTTCGAGAACCTGCAGTCAAGGAAGCTCGACGCCTGGATGGCCGGCTGGTCGATCGGCCTGGAGATCGATCCGCTCGATGTCTGGGGCTCCGATCTCGAAAAGAGCCGCTTCAACTTCACCGGTTACCGCAACCCGAGGATCGAACAGCTCAGCGAGCTCGCCAAGGCGAAGATGCGCTCCGAGGATGCCCGCCCGTACTGGGTCGAGTACCAGCAGATCCTGCACCGCGACCAGCCGGTCACCTTCCTGTACTGGATCCGGGAAACGCATGGATTCAGCAAACGGATCCAGGGCGAGACGCTCAACATTTCGGGGACGTTCTACAATCTCGACGACTGGTCCCTCAAACCCTCAGCCAACACTGTCCCGTAAGCGCTTATGGCCGCATATATCCTGAGACGGCTCCTTATCGCCGTACCGCTGGTGTTCGGGGTGCTGACCCTGACCTTCTTCATCATCAGGCTCGCTCCTGGCGACCCGGCGGCCTTTTTCATCCAGCCGGGTATCAGCCCCAACGTGGCCGAGCAGATCCGTCAGCAGTATGGCCTGAACGATCCGCTTCCGGTCCAGTATCTCAAATGGCTTGGCAACGTGCTGCACGGGGATTTCGGTCGAAGCTTCAGCCGTGCCCAGCAGCCGGTCCTTGAGGTGATCTCGGAGGCGCTCCCCGTGACCATGACCATCGCCATCCTGACCCTGGTGGCCAACTTCACGTTCGGCATCGTCATCGGGGTGATTTCGGCCGTCAGGCAGAACACCTTCCTCGATCGGTTCCTGACCGTGACGGCCCTCTTTTTCTATTCGATGCCCGAGTTCTGGTTTGCCCTGATGATGATCATCCTGTTCGCGCTCAAGTTTCCGCTCTTTCCGGTATCCGGCCTGAACGAGGTGGGTGCGGAGAGTTACGGGACGTTGCAGTTTCTTCTCGACAGGATCTGGCATCTCGCGCTTCCGGTGACCGTGCTCAGCATCAACGGAGCCGCCGGCATCGCCCGTTACGTCAGGGGGAGCATGCTCGAGGTGATCCGTCAGGACTATGTCCGCACGGCACGTGCCAAGGGGCTGTCCGAACGGGCGGTCATCCTGAAGCACGCCCTGCGCAACGCGCTCCTTCCGGTGGTCACGCTCCTGGGCAGCTCGTTGCCCTTCATCTTCAGCGGAGCGCTGTTCATCGAGGTGATCTTCGCCTTTCCCGGCATGGGCCGGGTGACCGTCGAGGCGATCTTCGCCCGCGACTATCCGCTGATCATTGCCAACACGTTCGTTTCCGGCACCCTCATCGTGCTGGGCAACCTGCTGTCGGATGTGCTGTATGCCGTTGTGGATCCGAGGATCAAGCTCTGATTTCCGTGTGAACCTGATAAACCCTGATGTGCGTGAGGATTGAACAGTTGAATAGCGCTCCCGATCCGGCGGAGGTCCGGTTCGAGGAGCAGATACGGCCGCAGAGCATGATCGATTTCGCCGGTCAGAAGAAGCTTACCGATAACCTGAAGGTGTTCATCACGGCCGCCAGGCAGCGCGGCGACGCTCTTGACCATGTGTTGCTTTCGGGGCCTCCGGGACTCGGCAAGACGACGCTCGCCCATATCATCGCGGCCGAGATGGGCAGCGGCATCAAGATCACCTCCGGGCCGCTGATCGACAAGGCCGGCAACCTCGCCGGCATCCTGACCAGCCTGAAGAAGGGGGATATCCTGTTCATCGACGAGATCCACCGGCTCGCACCGGCCGTCGAGGAGTATCTCTATTCGGCCATGGAGGACTACCGGATCGACATCCTGCTCGACAGCGGCCCCTCCTCCCGCGCCGTCCAGCTCAAACTCGAACCGTTCACGCTGGTCGGAGCCACGACCCGCGCCGGTCTGCTGACCTCGCCGCTCAGGGCGAGGTTCGGCATCAACAGCCGTCTCGACTACTACTCCCCGGAGCTGCTCCAGCGTATTCTGATCAGGTCCTCCTCGATCCTGAACATCGGCCTCGACGAAGATGCGGCCATGGAGATCGCCGGCCGCTCGCGGGGCACTCCCCGCATTGCCAACCGCCTGCTCCGGCGTGCACGGGACTTTGCGCAGGTCGCCAACGAGACATCCATTTCACGCAAGACGGCCCGTCACACCCTCGAATCGCTCGAAATCGACGAGGGTGGCCTTGACGACATGGACAAGAAGATCCTGCAGGCCATCGTGCACAAGTTCAACGGAGGACCGGTCGGTGTCGCCTCACTGGCCGTGTCGGTCGGCGAGGAGCAGGATACCATCGAGGAGGTGTACGAACCCTTCCTGATCCAGGTGGGATACCTCGCACGGACGCCGAGGGGCCGCGTCGCGACCCGGCTCGCCATGAGCCGGTTCGGTGGGGTCGAGGGCCGGCAGGGGCCACTGTTTGACGACCCGGGAAGCCATGTGCAGTGACCTCGCCGGTCGCAGGTTTTCGCGACGGTGGGTGCACGGAACGATCAGGATCATGTCGCTCCTCGTTCCGTTGCAGTTCTGCATTTCGGTGCCCGCCGGTGCGGTAGCTTTCCCGCCCCAGCCACCGGCCATTTCCGGGGCGTTCCGTCCGGCATCTCCTGACACCTCGATGCGGGCAACTGCGAGGGGTGCCTTTCTGGCCATGAAAGGGGATTACTGGGGCGCCATCGACAGCTATCGCAGCTCGAGGAGCGACCGGCCGGAACAGGCCGCCGCCGTCCATTTTTTCATCTCGAAAGCCTTTTTCGCGCTCTCCGTACCCGATTCCGCAAGAGTCCATGGAGAAGCGGCCGTGCGGCTCGACCCGGGCAACATGCACTACGCGACCTACCTCGCCAGGCTGGCCCACGAGATGCAGGACTACGGACGCTCTGCCGAGCTGTACGGTCAGGCCACTCTTGCGGCACCCGGCCGTACGGATATCCTCTACTCGCAGGCGCTCGAATATGTGGCCGCAAACCGGCCGGATGAGGCCCTGGCAGTCTACCGGCTACTGCTTGAACGGGATCCCGCGAACGAGCGCTACCTGTCCCAGACGCTCTGGCTGCAGGTCGCCCTCAAGCGCTATCCTGACGCCATCGCCACCCTCAGGCAACTGACCCGTATCGTCGGCCCGAGGGAGAAGCTCCAGCTGGCGCTCGGAGAGCTCTACGAAAAGACCGGGCAGGCCGACGAGGCTGTGGCGGTCTACCGGGAGATCCTGAGGGACGACAGGAAATCCGTGTCGGCATGGGCTTCTCTGATCGACCATTATATACGGAAAGGCACCAGGGAGGAGCCCATCCGGGAGTTCATGGCGTTCGACCGTCAGCAGTCAGCCGGCAACGGCGCGGCGATAGACATGGCGAGGCTTTTCGCTTCGCGCACCGAAAAGGACACGTTGTATGTGGCTCCGGTACAGAAGATGCTCAAGGTGCTTGTCCAGCACCATCCTCGGGACAGCCGGGTGTATGTGCTGAAAGGGGCGTTCGAAATGCAGCGAGCCCAGCCGGATTCGGCGGTGTCGAGCTTCGACCGTGCCGTCCGGCTCGATGCCGGCAACATCAATGCATGGGAGAGCCTGGTCATGGCAAGGCTTGAACGCGGCGACCATCGGCAGGCGTTCCAAACCATCGCCAGGGCACGTCGCGCCCTTCCTCGCCAGGGGTTACGCCTTGACGTGCTCGAGGGGAATGCGCTGATGAATTCGGGATCGCCAGCCAAAGCCGCAGCAGTGCTCGAGCGGGTCGTTGTCTCGAAGCAGGGCCCCCGGCAGCACGAACTGCTGATCCAGGCGAACACCAGCCTGGCGTTGGCCTACGATCAGCTTGGCAGGAAGCGTCGGAGCATGGAGGTGTACGGCAGGGTCCTCGATCTCGATCCCCACAACACGCTGGCGATGAACAACCTTGCCTATCTTTACGCACAGGAGGGCACCATGTTGCAGCGCGGATTGTACCTGGCGAAAAATGCCGTCATGCTCGATCCGGAAAATCCCGTGTTCCTTGATACGCTCGGATGGGTGCTCTTCCGCCTCGGAAAGTTTGCCGAGGCACGAGAATATCTCGAAAAGTCCGTGTTGTCGGGGGGCGACGAGGCAGAGATCTACCTTCACCTGGGAGAAGTCTATGAAAAGCTTGGCGAGCAGGGGAAGGCGCAGGAGATGAAAGAAAAAGCGAAGGCCGCGAAAGGGAAGTGAGGGAGTCTTTCCCTCAGCCGGATCGCAACCATGCGGGGCCAGATCCTTGGCTACAGAAGAGCCATCCGGCGCCATCAACGAAAAAAGCGGCCATGCAGCCGCTTTTTTTCGTTGGACCCGGTGGACGGGTTTATTTGCTTTCGCCGTAGGGACGGTTTGCCAGGTACTCGTAAAAGGCCCAGCGGGCGTCGACCTCTTTCTGGACGGCGGCATAGTACTTCGCGGAGTGTTCCGGATGGGTCTTCTTCAGCACCCTGAACCGGTTTTCCGTGTCCAGGAACTGATCGACCGGGATTTTCGGCTTCTTCGAATCGAGCATGAGCGGATTCAGGCCCTCCTTGATACGATCCGGATTGTAGCGGTAGAGCAACCAGTGCCCGGAGTCGACCGCCGCCTTCTGGTGCTCAAGACCCGCGTCCAGGTTGAATCCGTGCGCGATGCAGTGCGAGTAGGCGATGATGATCGACGGCCCGTCGAACGCCTCGGCTTCGAGGAATGCCTTGAGCGTCTGTTCGTCTCGCGCCCCCATGGCCACGCTCGCCACATAGGCGCTGCCGTAGGTCATGGAGATCAGGCCGAGATCCTTTTTGGCCTGGGAGCGGCCTGCAGCCGCGAACTTCGCGACCGCAGCCTTCGGGGTCGCTTTCGAGGCCTGACCACCGGTGTTCGAATAGACCTCGGTGTCGAGCACCAGCAGGTTGATGTTCTTGCCGGACGCCGTGACGTGGTCCACGCCGCCGTAGCCGATATCGTAAGCCCATCCATCGCCGCCGACCGCCCAAACACTCTTCTTGACCAGCATGTCGGCAACGGCGAGCAGGTTCCTCGAGTCCTGCGAGTTGATCGCCATCAGCTTCTCCTTCAGCAAGGCCACCCTTGCGCGCTGTTCGAAAATCCCGGGTTCGGTCGACTGGTCAGCCTCGAGGATCTCTCCGACCAGTATGCCTCCGATCTCGGCGGAAAGCTTCCTGACCAGCTCCTGGGCGAACTCCTCCTGCTTGTTGATCGATATCCTGAAGCCGAGGGCAAACTCCGCGGTGTCTTCGAAGAGCGAGTTCGACCATGTCGGCCCCAGTCCCTGCGGGTTGGTGCAGTACGGGGTCGTCGGCAGGTTGCCGCCGTAGATCGACGAGCAGCCGGTCGCGTTGCCGATGACGAGCCGGTCGCCGAACAGCTGGGTCATCAGCTTGATGTACGGGGTCTCGCCGCAGCCGGCGCAGGCGCCGGAGAACTCGAACAGCGGCTGCTGCAGCTGCTGCTCCTTGATCAGCCTGGGGTTGATCTTGTTGCGGTCGAACTCGGGGATGTCGATGAACCAGTCCCAGCATGCGCGCTGGGTTTCCCGGAGCGGGGCCTGGACGTGCATGTTGAGCGCCTTGCGTTCCGGGTTGGCCTTGTCGCGCGCAGGGCAGACGTTGACGCAGATCTTGCAGCCGGTGCAGTCCTCGGGTGCGACCTGGATGGTATACCTCATGCCTTTCCAGCTCTGGGCCTTGGCTTCGATGCTCTGGAATGCCTCCGGTGCTCCTTCGAGGT
Source organism: Chlorobiaceae bacterium (assembly GCA_013334335.1). Classification (GTDB taxonomy): domain Bacteria; phylum Bacteroidota; class Chlorobiia; order Chlorobiales; family Chlorobiaceae; genus Chlorobaculum. Next base: position 1,741 of record JAAXXR010000055.1, on the reverse strand, counting down.
GTTCCGGATCGTACACCTTGACGCGGATGGCTGCATGGGGGCAGGTGATGGTGCACTTGCCGCACTCGATGCAGAGGTCCGATTCCCAGAGCGGGATCTCGAGGGCGAGGTTCCGCTTCTCGAATTTCGTGGTGCCAGTCGGATAGGTGCCGTCTGCGGGCATCGCACTGACCGGGAGCTGGTCGCCTTCGCCGGCGATGATCTTGGCGAGCACGTCGCACACGAAATCCGAAGCCTTCCCGGCGATCGGGGCGCGAAGCTCCTTGGTGCTTTCAGCTATCGAACCGATGGTCACCTGGTGGAGGTTGGCCAGGGTGTTCTCGACGGCCTCGATGTTCTTGCGCACGACCTCTTCACCCTTGTTGCCGTAGGTCTGGCGGATGGAATCCTTGATCTTTTCAATCGCCTCCTCGCGTGGCAGGACGCCGGAGATGGCGAAGAAGCAGGCCTGCATGATGGTGTTGATGCGCTGCTCCATGCCGCTTTCATGGGCGACCCGGTAGGCGTCGATGGTGTACAGCTTCGCTTTCCTGTCGATCAGGTGCTGCTGAACCGGCCGGGGCAGCCTTGCCCAGACGTCGTCGGCGCTGAAGGTCGAGTTGATCAGGAGCGTGCCGCCCTGCTTCAGGTTTTTAGCGAGGTCGATCATCTCGAGGAAAACCCAGTGATGGCAGGCGATGAACTGGGCGTCGGTCACGAGGTAGGTCGACCTGATCTGGTCCGGGCCGAACCTCAGGTGGGAGGTCGTGATCGAACCGGCCTTCTTCGAGTCGTACACGAAGAAGCCCTGGGCGTAGTTGTCCGTGTTTTCGCCGATGATCTTGATCGAGTTCTTGTTGGCACCGACCGTACCGTCCGAGCCGAGGCCGTAGAAGAGGGCGCGGAACACCGAATCAGGTTCGATCGAGAAGCTCTCGTCGTACGCGAGGCTCTTGCCGGTCACGTCGTCTTCGATGCCGATGGTGAAGTGGTTCACCGGGGACGGCTCGCCCATGTTGTCGATGATCGCCTTGATCATGGATGGGGTGAACTCCTTCGAGGAGAGGCCGTAGCGTCCACCGACGATTTTCGGCATCAGGGTGCAGCTGCCGCCCTGGTAGGATTCGGCCATGGCGTTGACGACGTCGAGGTAGAGCGGTTCGCCGGCGCTGCCGGGTTCCTTGACGCGGTCGAGGACCGTGATGGACCTGACGGTCGCCGGAAGCGAAGCGACAAACGCGGCGATGTCGAACGGCCTGAACAGGCGCACTTTCACGAGGCCGACCTTGTAGCCCTGTTTGTTCAGGTACTCGACGGTCTCGAGGGCGGTTTCGGCGCCTGAGCCCATCATGATGACGATGCGGTCGGCGTCCGGGGCGCCATAGTACTGGTAAAGCTTGTATGAGCGTCCGGTCAGCTCGGCAAACTTGTCCATCGCCTTCTGGGTGATGGACGGGCATGCGTTATAGAAGCTGTTGACGCTCTCGCGCGCCTGGAAGTAGACGTCGGGATTCTGCGACGTGCCGCGGATGATCGGCGCATCGGGAGACATGCGGCGCATGCGGTGCGCGATGACCAGTTCGTCGTCGATCATGGCGCGGATCTGATCCTTCGAAAGCACCTCGATCTTGGAAATTTCGTGCGAGGTCCTGAACCCGTCGAAGAAGTGCAGGAAGGGCACTCTCGATTCGAGGGTCGCGGCCTGTGCGATCAGGGCCATGTCCATGACCTCCTGGACCGAGCATGAGGCGAGCAGGGCGAA
>JAAXXR010000054.1 GCA_013334335.1 Chlorobiaceae bacterium | reverse complement strand
TGCAATTATGGATGCCGATACCGTTGGCGATAAAGTGATGGGTCTCCGGCTCAGTCAGGTCAAAAACAGGCTCCGGTCCAATACAGGCAAGCGATGCCACAGTGTCGACCAGGACATCACGATAGGTGCCAACCGTCTGGTTCAGACGCGAAAGCTCTTCCGATTTCCGGCTCTCCGGCATGAATCCGACATGCTCTTCAAAGAGTATTCTGGAGCTGCGGCTGACGCGAAGGCTATGGACCTGCTTGACCGGGTACTCTTTCGTACCGCCGTTGCCGTCGGGCAAGAGCGATACGAGCTCCCCTGCCCTGCGGTTCTCATAGATTTTCGATTTGATGCCAAAATTGAGCAGCAGCAGCTGTACCTGACGGAGCATCTCGAGCGAGGTGGAGTCGAGCGCGACGTACTGCGATTTCTCACCATAGTTGGCAACAGTTCCGTCAGCCGTGAACAGGCCGCGTAACAACGCCGCCTGCTCAGGGCGAACGAGGCGGAAGACCGCATCGGTAAACGCCTTGTTTTCGCTTCCTTCATCGAGCACGGCGAAGGTTTCCAGCTGTCTGAGGATCCGGGGGTTGCCTACGGCGACACGGGCGGTGGTCACGGTTTCGGTGACTGAACCCTGCTTGTTGTGTTCGCCGAGTTCGGGGCGCATGTCGTTGATCAGCGTATTGGCCCAATCGGCGATCTCCTTTTCAGCCTTGTCAACGGTAAGAAACGCGACACAGCGGGGCTCTCCGGCAGCAGTGCTGTTGGCCGTCGTCGTAATGCACCCGTCCCCGGCAAGCAGGCCGACCAGCTGGGCCATCTCGGCAGAACCGGAGGATTCTTTGCCGAACTCGGCGCCAACGAGGCGAACCACATCATCTTTGCTGAGTTCGCAAGCCCTGACATCGCCTCGGTTTTCGGTATAGACCGGATGATCGCCAGTGAGTTTCAGCGTGTAACCGCTTTTCGTACGAAGCTCGTAGACCGGTTTCGTACCGGTCGGGAAAATCTTCTCGACCCAATGCATCCTGCCATCGATGCTCTTGATGCCTCGCGACTGGCCGACAAGCCCGCCGATACGCTCAAGTCCGCGGTCGGTCGCCACCAGGGTGTCGGCAGTCACACACGGATTGCTCGCGTTGATGCGGCCGCTCTTCGGGCAGGTGTGCCACTCGTTGATGGTCGTATCGAACTGCAGGCCTGGATCGGCGCACTTCCAGGCGCTCATGACGATCTTCTCCCACAGGTCGCGGGCGCGAACGGCGCGGGCATCCTTGCCGGTGGTACGCTCGCGGAGCACCCAGACGTCGTCGTTCTGCACGGCCTTCATGAAGTCGTTGGTGACGCGGACGCTGTTGTTCGAGTTCTGGCCGCCGACCGTCTGGTAGGCTTCGGATTCGTAATGGGAGTCGTACTCGTCGAAGTCGAGGGTGGTGTAGCCCTGCCCGACAAGGGCAAGCACGCGCAGGATGTAGCTCATGGGCACGCCGCGGTGCAGGGCGTTGCGGATGAGCGTGTCGAGCGCCGGGTTCTCCTGGCGGTCGGTGCCGCCGACCAGGGCTTCGGAGACGATCGCCTGGAGGAAACGCGAGCAGATCTTCGATCCGGTGACCATCGAGGCCACCTTGTCCTCCTCCTTGGCCTTCCATTCGATGAACTTCTCGACGTCGGGATGGTCGATATCGATGATCACCATCTTGGCCGCGCGTCGGGTAGTGCCGCCGGACTTGATGGCGCCGGCCGCCGAGTCGAAGATCTTCAGGAAGCTCATCAGGCCGGAGGAGCTTCCGCCGCCGCTGAGCTTCTCGCCCGAGCCCCTGAGGTTCGAGTAGTTGGTTCCGGAGCCGCTGCCGAACTTGAAGACCCTGGCTTCGCGGATGGCGAGGTCGAAAATGCCGCCCTCGTTGACCAGGTCGTCATTGACCGACTGGATGAAACAGGCGTGGGCCTGCGGGCGGCTGTAGGCGTCCTCGGATTCCCGCATCTCACCCGTCTTCTGGTCGACGTAGAAGTGACCCTGGGCGGGGCCGTCGATGCCATAGGCGAACTTGAGGCCGGTGTTGAACCACTGGGGGGAGTTCGGCGCGGCCATCTGCGCAAGCAGCATGAAGGCGACTTCGTCGTAGAATGCCTGGGCGTCCTCAGGCGTATCGAAATAGTTGTATTGCATCCCCCACTCCTTCCAGCAGCCGACCATGCGGTGCACCACCTCCCTGACGGAGTGTTCGCTGCCGGTCACCGGCAGGCCCTCGCCGTCGAGGATGATCTCGCCGTTCTCGTCGCGTTGCGGCACCCCGGTCTTGCGGAAGTATTTCTGGGCAAGAATGTCAGAGGCTACCTGCGACCACGAAACCGGCACCTCGACATCGTTCATTTCGAACACCTTCGAACCATCCGGATTTCGAAGCACCGAGGTTCTCTGCGTATACTCGAAACGGTCGTAGACGTTCTGTCCGGGCGTGGTGAACAAGCGGGAAATTTTCATGGGAGGTCTCCGAAGTCAATAATGGGTTTGAGAAAGGTAAACGCTTATGCAAGTGCAACTTATCTTTCCCGGAAACGAGTTGTCGCGCGCTTTTGAAACAACGTGAATGGTAATATAACCACCACGTAAAACTGCTGAAAAAGCTTTGTCAAAAACAGGCAAAAAAAAGATTCGGGGTTTCCGGATAAGTATCGTCGACAAGGTCGCCAGGCTTTCTTCCCGAAGCCAAACAGCGAGAGCATTCCGGCAGGTTTCCTGACTCTGGACGGTGACGCTTGTTGCTGCGTCTGACCATCGGATGCATCCTTCCCCTGCGTTCCCCGTGGTTTCATGGAGTGCGGCAGAGTGTCTGCAATTCCAACCGGGCGGCCTGGCGGACATGGCTGTCCGTTCCACCACCCGGCAACCGTCCTACAGTTGCGGGCACAGTGTACGATTCTCACGTACTTCCCTATTATCCGGATGAAAAACACCCGGCACCGGCATGCGGAAAGAACTCCTCAATTGTAAGGATTTTTTCGGCCAGGTCAACGTCCCGTTTGGATTTTTTCTTCCCGGCCGTCCCCTGCAGGATGGGTGCGGCAAGGCATGGAAAAACGCTGCGGATCGCGAATCAAAAGGCTTTCAGCCACTCTGGACGGCATCTGCGATCATACCATTTTCCGAAAGAAAAAATTTAGCGGGCTGCCGGGTCACTTGACCTTCCACCGTTCCGGGTCGACCGTGAGCAGCCACTGGAGCGTCAGGCGTATGCCCTCGTCCAGGCGCATCGCACTCCGCCATCCGAGCAGGTTCCGGGCTTTGGACGCGTCGACATATGCCCTCGAGGCGAGCAGCTCGACAGCCTGCCTCGTGATGATCGGCCGCTGGGGACTGCGGGCAAGGCGATACAGCGCCTCCATGACCCCTGCAAGCACGTAAACGGCTCCGTAGGGCAGGTACAGCGAGGAGGGTTTCGCGCCGATAGCGAGCGCGATAAGCGAACAGAGCCCCTCGAAAGTCATCTCTTCTTCATCGCAGGCCAGGAACGCCTGGCCTGCAGCCGATGGGTGGGTGGCGGCGAGCATGCAGAGCTCGACGAGGTTGTCGACGTGTACAAGGCTCATGCGGGCATTACGGGCCCAGTAGAACATCTGGCGGCGACGGATGCCGTCGGCAAGCAGCGGAAAAAGCGTCCGGTCCTCGGGACCGTAGACCCACACCGGATGGAGCACGCAGACGCCAAGACCTCGCTCCGCAGCCGCCCATGCCTCCCGGGTGCTGTCGATCTTCGTGTCGGCATAGGAGGCCCCCCGGGGCGCGAATGGCGTCTCTTCGTCGATGCGGTCGAGGCGGGAGTGCGCGAAGCATTCGAAGGAGCTGACGTGGACCAGGCGCCCCACGCCATGCCGAAGCGCTGCATCACACACCCGGCGGGTGCCGCCGACGTTGATGTCGATGAAATCCTGCATCGGCCCCCAGTCTGAGGTGAGCGCAGCGGTATGAAACACCAGGCTGCAACCCTGCACGGCAGCGTCAACGGCCGCATCGTCCCGAACGTCCCCCTCGACAATCTCGACACCCGAGCGCCGGAGTTCCGCGATGCGCGGGTTGCCGCTGCGTACGAGGGCCTTGACGTGCACGCCTTCCCGCAGGCAGCGGTTCACGAGATGGGACCCGATGAAGCCTGACGCCCCGGTCACCAGTACGGTGCTCTCCATAATTGATCCCCCACATCGGTTGTTTAACGTTTACGGCCTTGGCACACTGTCAGCAGAAATGCACGTTAATAGACCAGCACCAGCCCGCCCAGGGAAAGACCCGCGCCTGTCCCGACGAGCAGCACCTTGTCGCCACGCTCGATACGTCCGTCGCGCACGGCCTGGTAGAGCGTCGCCGGAATGGAGGCGGCAACGCAATTGCCCAGCTCTCCGAGGGTCTCCATGATCGACGCGTCCGGCCATCCGAAACGCCTGAGCAACTGCAGGCCGACCCGGCTCGATTGATGGGGCACGACAAGGTCGATATCGCCGAGGCTTTTCGACAATCCGGGAGAGAGCCCTTCCAGGAACATTTCGTCGTACTGCCTCACCAGCCGCAGCACGGCGGGGCCATCCATCCTGAACAGATCGTCATCCGGATCGTGACCTGGTTTGTGCGGATGGCGCGCCGATCCCCCTCCCGGGATCGCGGTCAGCTCCGCACCGTCTCCATAGGTCCTGAAATTCACCGCAGTAATCCGGGAACGATCTTCCGCCCCGGGCCTGACAACGACGACGGCTGCAGCCGCGTCTCCCACGAGGGTCGCCGATTCGGGCTGTTTCAGGTTGATGCCGCACGACGCGATGTCCGAGCTCGCGATCAGAATCTTCCCGAAACGTCCGGAGTAGAGGTAGTTTGCCGCGACCTCCATGGCCGTGATGAAACTCAGGCAGGTGGAGTGCACGGACATGGCGGGAATGCCCGATCTGCCGAGGCCGAGCTGCCGTTGAATCAGGGCGCCCGTATCGGGAATCGCCTGTTCGCCGGTACCGGAGGCGTTGATGACGAGATCGAGCTCCCCTGGCTTCAGCCCGGCTTCAGCAAGCGCTTCAAGGGCGGCCTGAGCCGCCATGAACGATGACGTTTCACCGCTCGCCCAGCGGCGCTCGCGCACACCGTTACGACGCTCCACCCAGCCTTCCGGCAGGCCGCAAAGCGATTCGAGTTCGGAACTGGGCACCACGCGTGAGGGGAGATAGCGGCCAAGGCCGGCAATCCTGAGAGGAAAGTTTACATCCATGAAGGTACTGATCGTTACGACGCCACCGCCTGCATCACCTGACGAACCTGAAGGACCGAGGTGCGCATCGTGTAAAATTGAGGATGCGCTGGCAGGCGTGCCTTTTGGCGGGAAATTTCCCGATGACGACTCGAGGCCGCCCTCCGGCATTCAATTTATGAACATCAGGTGAGATTATTTCATTGACAAGGCTTTGCTAATGATTAATTTCATGGCAAATACAGATGAGAAAACCGTCAACCGATAACTTCTCCCTGCCACGAAAAAACTCTTGTTCCTCTGCACGCTGCTGGTGATCCACTCACTGACGGCGCTGGCCACTCCCTCACTCCGGTGGGGCGCCGATCCAAGCGGCGGTGCGCCGTATGTTTTTGCCGATCCTGCAAACCCCCAGTCGTATACCGGGTTCGATTACGAATTCGCCGAAGCACTTGCACGGGAGATGGGCATGACCGCCCAGTTCGTGCCCACGGACTGGGAGAGCATCGTCGCCTCCCTGAATCGCAAGGAGTTCGACGTGATCATCAACGGATTCGAGCCGACCGAGGACCGCGCCCGGGAGATGCTGTTCAGCAAGCCATACTACCTCTTCAGGTTGCAGCTGACCGTCAGGAAAAACGATACGAGAATCTCCTCGATTGCGGACTGCAAAAAGCTGGGCATCCCGGTGGGCACTCTCGTCAACTGCTCAGCATCCCGTCTGCTCGATGAGGGAGGATACAAGTCGGTCGGTTACCAGGACCCCGTCGGGGCGTATCAGGACCTCGAGAACGGCCGGGTCGACGCCGTGCTGATGGACGTCGCCGGGGAGATGTTCTACGCCCGCAAAAACCCCAACCTCAGGCCGGCCGGAGAACCCTTCAACACGGGCGCCTACGTGGTCGGAATCCGGAAGGGCGACACCGAGCTCAAGAAGAGGATCGATGCGGCCATCGTCCGGCTTTCAGACGACGGCGCTACCGAAAGGATCTTCAGGAAATGGGACCTCTGGAACGACGAACAGTTGACACTCCGCAGCGCAGAACCGGCGAAGTACGAGGTGGCCAAATCGACCTTCAACTGGTCCGAAGGGCTCATCAAGCTGACCAAGGCCGCTCTGGTGACCGTGCTGATCGCCTTCGGGGCGATGCTGATCGCGGTGATCCTGGGCATTCCGCTCGCGCTGGGACAGTCAAATGGAGGAACTGCCGTCAAGGTGCTCTGCACGGTCTACATCGAATTCTTCAGGGGCACGCCGGTGCTGGTTCAGCTGCTGTTCCTCTATTTCGGGTTGCCGGTGGTCGGCATCACCCTTCCAGGCTGGCTGACCGCCGTGGTCGGGCTTGGCCTGAACTACGCGGCGTACGAGTCGCAGGTCTACCGCATGGCGTTCGAGGCCGTACCGTCGCGACAGTGGCAGGTAGCCTATTCTCTCGGCATGCGCCCGGTACAGGCGTTCCGGCGCATCATCTTCCCTCAGGCGTTCCGTACCGCGCTCCCACCGATGACCAACGATTTCGTCTCGCTCTTCAAGGATACCTCGACCGCCTTCGCCATCGCGGTATGGGAGCTGGCCACGGCCTACCGCGAGCTGGCCAACGCCACGCAGAGCTATCTCGGCATCGGCCTGGTGGTCTGCTGCTACTACCTTGCCATGAGCCTTCCTCTGGCCCACTACGCACACAAGCTGGAACAGCGGTTGCAGAGAAAATCGACCGGCATTCTTTCCTCGGGGAGCAACACATGATCACCATCAAGGGACTGACCACGACCGTCCAGGGCACCAAGCTCCTGAACAACGTCAACCTCGAACTGAAGCCGGGCAGGATCCTCGGCATCATCGGCCCGTCAGGCAACGGCAAGACCACGCTGCTGATGTGCCTCTGCGGACTCCTCCCCTTCGAAAACGGCACCATCACGGTCGGCGGCAAAACGCTCCGGGCCGAAGAGAGCGGTAGCCGTTCGGAAACGATCTGGGAGTTCCGGAAAAAGTCGGGCATCGTGTTTCAGCATCTGCACCTCTTCCCGCATCTGACGGTGCTCGGCAACATCATCGAGGCCCCGGTACACGTCAACAGGACGCCGAAAGCAGAAGCAGAACGTCAGGCGATTGACCTGCTCGCCAAGCTCGGCATCGAACAGCACCGGAACAAATACCCTGAAGAGCTTTCCGGAGGAGAGCAACAGCGGGTGGCCATCCTGAGGGCACTCTCCATGAATCCGGAAGTGCTCCTGCTCGACGAGCCGACCAGCGCCCTGGACCCCATCAGGAGCGGCGACGTGCGCAAACTCCTGCAGGAGTTCGCGGCATCGGGACACACCGTGGTGATCGTGTCGCACTCCGTCAGGTTCCTGAAAGGCATCGCCGACGAGCTGGCCTTCATGGGAAAATCGGAGATGATTGAAATGAACTCCACCCAGGAACTGCTCGAAAACCCGCGCGACGAACGTACCCGCGAGTTCCTCAGCTATTCCGAGCTGAACTGATCGCCATCTCCCATCGTTATTCGATCGCGGAGTTATTGCGGAACGCACTTCACGGGTTCACTATCGAGGTTCGGAAGCGGGATCATGCCCCCCCCTGTATTTTCATGGCAGGACGTTCAGGTACAGGCGGAATCGGGCAATGACCGAGGCATCACCCTCCCAGGAGCGCAACTCTTTCAGCGAGAACTCGCCGACACCGGATTTCCGCCCCTCGAGCACGAATCCAACGTGTCCACCCGAACCAACCTCCGGAGTGGCGGGGTAGTTCGGCTCTTCGGCAACGATACCGACCAACTCACGGTTGTAACGATCGATCTCCCAGCGGTAGCCGGTCGTCGCATTCTCGGGAAGCACGATCCTTATCCGTTCACCCACATGGAGATTCACCGTGCGGTTATTGTGCGATTCGTCGAGTACCTGCTTCATGGTCGATTGGATAACGTGTTCGGCACGATACGGGGCGGTAGCGCAGCCAACGGAGGAGAAGAGCGCCGCGGCAACGGCCAACAGGACAAGTGGCGTGACAACCCGCCGGTTTTTCATACAACCTCCAGAGACGGTTGCCGGGCGCCCCGGCACGTGAAGGGCGCCCGAAAACCCGCAGTCAAAGCGTGATGCCATAGCTTTCATTGAAAAATCCGTCCTTGATGTACGCTTCGGTGGCATACCCGAAACCCTTGTCACCCCAAGCCGTTCCCCAGCTGTTGCGCACGATGAAACGCTTGTCGGCCGTGTATCCGACGATGGCGATGGCGTGCCCACCCCTCGTCGTACCCGGTTTGAACGCATCGAGCTTTCCCTTGTTGGCCGTGGCGCTGTCCCAGGTTTCATCGACGTTCAGGGCAGCCAGGATCGGACCGTTCGTCGCCAGCCAGTCACGCCATTTGGCGGTATTTTTTCCGAGGTTGAAGTAGGAGGCGATTTTGCGTGTGGCCGCCGTGGCATAAAACGTGCTCTCCTCGCCGGTATACATGAAGTTCGTGATCTGGAACGGCAGGATGCTGTCGAGCACCGACCCTTTCTTCCTGAGAATGTCCATGGCGCCCTTCAGGGTGGTTCCGGCCGATTCGATGAAGGAGTTCGGATTCGGGTCCGTATCGAGCTCTTTGGACCCCATCCAGGAGAGGCGGATCGAGAGATGCTCCTTCTTGGCCAGCTTGCCAGCCTTTACGAAGTGATAGCGGGCGACGCTGTCGGTGGAGCCCCATCCGACGCACGAACCTGTCGGCCCCTGGTCGCCGATCTCCCACCAGGTCTCACGAAGATCCACGCTGGCCGGCAGCGCTTTAACCGGTGCGGCGATGGCGCCGGCTGCCAGGGCGTTGTCCATCGTCCAGTCAGCCTCGACGTTATGGGACGGCACCACGTTGCAGATTCGGTTCAATTCGGGACGTGTCACTTTTTTCTTTGGCATGGTAATTCTCCTGATGTATACGAGAGAACCGGAACTGCGGGTGGTTCCCGTCGCAGAGGTTGTGGTAAACAGGTACTGCGGACGAAAAGCTGAACGGATTCCGGTCGCCGCCTCAAGCGAGCGCGTTGACTGAACTCCGGATCGGGACGAGAGCATGGCTTGCCTGGACACGGATGCAAAGCGGTCGTCGCGAATGCGCCGACCCAGGGGACACCGTGAGTGAAGGAGTGCTTCTGTACAGATTAAAAAATTAATGGCCAAATCACCAGAGGATTCGGATGTAATCGGCAAAAAGAAGCGCCGGGGTCCCAAAAGCATGAGTCAGGATGCCGGAGCACGGGGGCGCCGCTTCCTTATGGAACAGCCTCTCCTTTCAAACATCCTGAGGGGCGCGTGCCTTCATGAGCTCGACCAGTTCAGTGGTCCGCTGGGCCTGCTTTTCGACAGCTTCGGCGAGGCGCTCCATCTCGCTCCGGCGATTTCGCTCGGATTCGGAGTCGAACAGGATAGGCCGCTGGAACCCTTCGGACAAACTGAAGATATGCCTGCAGATCATGATCAGCACCACATAAAACACCGGGAGAAGATACTCGCCAAACATCACGGGGATTTCCTGGTAATGAGCCTGGAGTGCCGCCCAGTCTCCGGCAACCAGGGCTTCCCACTTCACGAAAAAGTAGAGGTAGACCAGCGGATGATAGACCAGGAACACGCGCATGATCTTCGAATGGCGACGGCTGGCCGGATCGCTCTCGTATTTCGAAAGCAGCCATGGAAAGTGACCGACAAGCATCGCCGCCCGACGGTCGTTCAGGTAACGGGCCCCCTGGAGGGCAGAATCGATGAACGACGAGACCTGGCTCAGGAGCATGGTCGACAGGATGGTAGCCAGGAAGGTGTAGCTGAGATCGTTGAACTTGAAAGAGCCCGCAAGATAGGGCAGCGTGATGGTCTTGGGTTTGATGACGATGAACAGCAGCGCGATCCCGGAAAGCAAGAGGGAGAAGGTGTGCAGCTTGCGTGCATGCCGGAGACTTTCGGTGACCGCCTCGGCATTGGCGCCCTGCATCGAGTTGCCGGGAGGGTCAAGCCGCATGAGGGCAGCCGAATCGGTCGCGACCGAATAGAGTCCGTTGACGCCGACGTCACACCCTGCGACGCGCTCGTACTTCGTCTCGATGTCTATCGTGCTCCGGCTGAAATCGACTCCGTCAAGCATCGCGCCCGACAGATCAGCGCCGCGAAGGTCGGCACCCCTGAGATCCGCAGCGGAAAGCCGGGTATCCCGCAGTGAGGCCCGGTGCAGGTTTGTTTCACTGAGGTTCACGCCGCTGAGGTCCGCCCCGTCCAGGGAGGCCTCGCGAAGATCCGGCCGAGCCCCGGGGTTGCTGGCGCGCCAGGCGTTCCAGATGGCCGGACCTTGCCGGATCAGTTCGAGCTGCACACGTTCTGCCATGGTTCCCTGTCCTGATTACCTTTGTTGTACCGGCTCCCCAGGTTGCGTGGTGTCGGCATAGTGCAGCACCGCCTTGAGCAGCGAAGCGCTCCGGACCACCTGGGTATAGGCCTCGGCGGCTGTCATGTCGCGCTTCTCCCGGCGCATCCTGCCGCCCAGCCGCCTCGACGATTCGGCGATGACCGCGATTTCACGGGCAAGGTCGGCCTCGTTGCGGATCTCCAGCGGAACGATGCGGCTCCTGATGGTGTCGATACTGTCCCTGATGCCGGCGTCGATCACCCCGTCATTGGCACTGTGCCGTCTCCGGTTGAACGCATCGTAGGCGGTGTTGTGCAGCGGCATGGAAAGATCGCCGACATAGTGGGCACAATAGACCAGCGGGTAACGGGCATACTTGCCGGTCTTTTTCTCCGATTGGT
>JAAXXR010000111.1 GCA_013334335.1 Chlorobiaceae bacterium | reverse complement strand
TAGACGACGGTGCGGCGAATGCCCCCTTCGGACACCTCCAGCTCCACGAAGGCAGAACCGAGGATATGTCCGGCATCGTGCAGCCGGACGGTCACGCCGGGCAGTATCTGGCGTGCATCCCCGTAGCGGACGCCCTTCATGTGACTGACGGCGTTCATGGCGTCCTGGACCGAGTAGAGCGCCTCCGCCTCGCGATCCCCGTGCCGCTGACGGCGCTGGGCGTCATGCTCCGCAAGCGACGCCGAATCCTTCAGGAGAACCCGGCAGAGCTCGATCGTGGCTTCATGCGTATAGACAGGCCCCCGGTACCCGAGCTTCACCAGAAGCGGCAAGCGGCCGGAGTGGTCGATATGTCCGTGGCTGAGGATGACGGCGTCGATCGACGCCGGATCGAATGGAAATGGCTCGCGGTTCTGGGCCTCGTCTTCAGCGCCCCCCTGAACCAGGCCGCAGTCGAGAAGAATGGTGCGTCCTCCTGTCCTCACAATATGGCAGGAGCCCGTCACTCGACGGGTAGCCCCGTAGAATTCAAGTTCCATGTTGCACTCCCTTTGGTGAGCCGGTCAAACTACTGTCCCTCCCGATCGGCATGAAACAGTATACATGAAAACCACTTACAGAAATTGCAACGTTCTGGTTACTTCGTAGGTTCCCGGCAGATGCTGTCCGGCCTGCCGGGGCAGGCCGGAACAGGAACAATGGCCTCAATCCTTCATGCGTTTCTTCTTGGTGCCGGGGAACCCGGTGAAGAACGGAGCATCTTTCTTGCCCTTTGGACCGGGCTTGCTGTAGCTTTTCTTCCGGTCGCCGCCGCGATCGCTCCGATCGCCGCGATTTCCGCCGCGGTCACCGTAGGCGCTCCGCTGATCGTCCATCTTCGAGACCCTGAGCTGCTGACCGCAGACCCTGACCTTCTTGAGCTCCTGGAACACGTCGTTCGGCATTCCCGAAGGCAGCTCGACGGTGCTGTAATGGTCGCTGATGATGATCTTGCCGACAGCCTCCGGATCGAGTCCGATCTCGTTGATGATGGCTCCGGCGATGTTGCCCGGCTTGACATCGTGTACCTTGCCAACCTCAAGCCGGTAGGTCTCCATCTTCTCGTCGCCATAGAGGCTCGTCTTGCGCGGCTTTCTTTGCTCACGACCATCGTCGCGGTACGACTCCCGGAACGAATCGCGGCGAGGTTCCCGGTCGTGCTGGCGGGAAGGGTTCTCCTTTTCCGGCTTGGAAGAGAGCAGGAACGGGGTGTCACCCTGCAGAAGCCGGGCAAGGGCGGAGGCTGCCTCGATGGTGGAGACCTCGTGATCCTGACAGTAACGCTCCACCAGGTGCGTGTAGAACTCCAGGTCTTCAGCGGCGATCGTGTCGGTGATCCGCTGCTGGAACTTGGCGATCCGCTTGTCGTTGATGACTTCGGTCGACGGCAGCTCCATCAGCTCGATGCGCTTGCGGGTTGCCCGTTCGATGGAGTAGAGCATGCCACGCTCCCGTGGGGAAACGAACAGGATCGCCTCGCCACTGCGGCCGGCGCGGCCGGTACGGCCGATGCGGTGCACATACGACTCCGTGTCGGTCGGAATGTCGTAGTTGATCACATGGCTGATGCGATCGACGTCGAGACCCCTGGCCGCCACGTCGGTGGCGATCACGATGTTCAGCGTGCCGTCCTTGAGCTGCTCGATGGTACGCTCGCGCTGCTGCTGCGCCATATCACCATTGAGTGCGGAAGCGGCGAATCCCCTGGCCTGGAGCTTTTCAGCCAGTGCGAGCGTCTCGGTCTTGGTGCGCACGAATATCAGCATGCCGTCGATCGGCTCTGCTTCAAGGATGCGCGTCAGGGCGTCGAGCTTGTGGTGACCGCCAACCAACCAGTAACGCTGGCGGATGGTCTCCACGGTGGTCGTCTTCGACTGGATCGTGATTTCAGCAGGATCTTTGAGGTACTTGCGGGCGATGCGCAGGATCGGAGCCGGCATGGTTGCCGAGAAGAGCGCAACCTGACGTTCGGCGGGGGTCTGCTCGAGGATCCACTCGACGTCGTCGATGAAGCCCATGCGGAGCATCTCGTCGGCCTCGTCGAGCACCAGGCACGACAGGCCATCGAGGTTCAGCGAGCCCCGGCGCATATGGTCCATGACCCTCCCCGGGGTTCCGACCACCACGTGCACCCCGCGCTTGAGGCTGCGAAGCTGTACACCGTAATCCTGGCCACCGTAGATCGGCAGCACGTGGAAGCCTGGCAGGTGATCGGCGTAGCTGTGGAACGCCTCGGCCACCTGGATGGCCAGCTCCCTGGTCGGCGCCAGCACCAGCACCTGCGGCTCGGGGCGGGAGAGGTCGAGGTTAGACAGGACAGGCAGGGCAAAAGCTGCCGTCTTGCCGGTGCCCGTCTGGGCCTGGCCGAGCACGTCGCGGCCGTCGAGCAGAAGAGGAATGGTCTGCGCCTGGATGGGCGTAGGAGTTTCATAGCCCACCTCTTCGAGGGCTTTCAGGATCGGTTCCGCAAGTTTGAGGCTGCGAAAATTCACCGGCATGTCATGCTGTTCAGTCATGGTTCGTTCTTTCCGTGTCATTGATAAAAAAAGCCTCGTGTGAGGCGAAGTGGCAGCAATGCTGGAAAGAAGAGGAATGAAGAGAGGTTGTCATCAACCGGAACATCCGTCAACCGGCAGGCTGTTTGCCCGCCATCGATCCGTCATAATCAGAGGAAACACCGTGCCCTGACAGGCCGTCGGTCTTCCAAGCTCTTTCTTGGCATATTCACCACACCATAAAACGTCTCAATAGTACGATTTTATTCAGCCAAAGACGAATTTATTTTTTAAAGGTGAAGTCATGCCGCATCGCACCGGCGATTCATCTGTCGACTCCCTTTCTGCCGGAAAGCTCACCTGCACGGCTCGCCATCTTCCGTCCCGG
>JAAXXR010000110.1 GCA_013334335.1 Chlorobiaceae bacterium | reverse complement strand
CTGATGGTAACGTTCGTTTGCGGGCCGTTGCGCCTGGCAAGGATCGACGCCGACAGCTTCTCCTGATAGGCTGGTACGGAGAGGTCCAGCGAGGCATCGAGCGTACCATTTCCATACGTGGCGAGCAGCTGGAGTCCGTTGATCTCCCGCTCAGCCAGGACAGCCGTTCCCGCCGAGGCGCTCAGCGACGCGGCTGTTACTCCCGCCTGGCCGCACTGCATGGCGCCCTTGACGGCCACGTGTCCGAAATTCAGCGATTTGCCGGATTTCAGGCGTTCGATCTCCGCCGACGTGTCCAGCGAGAGCTGGCTTCCGCTCCAGGCCGCACGGCCAGTGGCGATGCCCTGCAACTGAAGCTCCCTGGCCTGGAGCAAGGGGCCGAGGGGGGAAATATCCCTGATGTTCACCCGATAGTCGAACGCGAATGGCGTTGCCTGAAGGCCTGCCTGGACGGGGACGGGCGAACCAAACTCTTTTGAGGCGCAAGAGGTTACGAGCTTCATGGTGCCCAGAAGCTGGCTGAAGGAGGCGTTGCCCTGCAACGTGAGATCCATGAAGTCGCTCGAAAGCGAGATCGCCGTCGACGATGGCGACTGAACCAGGGATGCGGTCAGGGCGGAACGGTCCCTGATCTGGAAATCGTTGATCCAGGAGGGAGAAAACAGCATCGCCAGATGGATGTTCAGCGAGGATGGATCGAATCCCTGCCCCTTGGTTTCAAACGCACCGTTCAGGTTGGTCGAGAACTCATCCGAGCCCGAGGCATAGGAAAGGTCAAGCCGTTTCATGGTGCCGTTGGCCTGCCACGATGCGATCGGCGAGGAGAGGTCGGCCGTGCCGTTCAGATTCAGGGCAGTTCCGTCGGTGTTCTGCAGGTCGATGGTTGCCTTGACGGACTTGCCGGTATAGTCGAGGATGATCGAGCCGGAAGAGATCTGCTGCTTCTGCCAGACGGTGTTCCTGAGCAATGCTTCGAGATGGCCGGCAGTGATCGCCCCCGCCGTGGTGAAGGCGCCGTTGAACGATCCCGAACCGGAAAGGGAGCTGTTGACGCCATCCATGCCAAGCAGGAGGTTCGGTACGACTTTCTCCAGTACGAAGTTTCCGTCGGCCTGATACTGGCCTTCGGCAGCTTTTTTGACATCAACATCGAGCGAACCGCTGCCGATCCTGGTGCTGAACTCCATGTCCGACGTCCACTGTCCGGGTTTTCCCTGCACGAGGCCCCTGAACCCGATACCATCGGCATCGCGGGCAAGTTTTTTCAGGTTTTCACGATCGGTCAGCTGCCCGATCAACCCTGGCGACAGCCTGGACTTGTCCAACTCCAGCTTGAACGACAGGTTTTTCGCGTCCGGAATGTTCAGGAGTTCACCCTGAAACGCCACACGGCTGTCGCCAAACTCGGCGACTGTCGGCATGATGCGCAGATCTCCGAGCGTCCCCCTCGCGTCTCCCTTGATCGAATAGACCCCGGAAGGAAGACCCTTCACGGTCACGAACATGCTCAGGTCGTCGGAGTGCAGACGGACCGATTCGATGTGGACGAAGGCCTGGCTCTTCGAGAAGCGGGAGAGTGAAATTCCGGAAAAGAGATTGAGGTCGTCCATGGAGACCGAAAACTGCGCACGGCTCTTGTCGGTTTCAAGGTCCATGCCAATCACTTCACTGCGTTTTGTCGACAGCGCGATGGTGCCGGTGCCTTTCCTGAGCCTGAATCCCCGGTCGGGAATCGAAAACCGTAGGAGCTCCATCGTACCCATCAGCTCGCTTTTCCCGATGAACAGCTTGTTCATGTCGAGGTCGAGTGCCCGAACGTCGTAGCGGGGCTCGTTCAGCGGCGCGTACAGCAGCGAGGCATTCCGGATCGACACTTTCCTGCACCGGAAATTCTCGATCTTGATCGTTTCGGGCTTGTTCGGATCCCGCTTCGTGAAGATCCTGTCGAGGTTCAGCTTGCCGTCGCGCCCCTGGATGAGCATGCCGCGAAACCCGTCCGCTTTCAGCTCATTGAACGAAAGGGTGTTGAGTCTCGGTTTGAGCAGGGAGAAAAAGTTGAAGCGGAGGCGGATCCGGTCGGCCGAAAGTGCAGGAGTTGTCGCACGCTCCTCGAACACCGCCGGTGCGACGATGGTCACCCGGTCGGGAAAATTGAGGTGCACCTCCTTCAGGGTGAGCCGTCCGCGGTACTCCTCGTTGAACAGCGCCTCGGCCTTGCTTCTGGCCAGGTGATTGAACGCGCCGCTGTTGATCACGACCGCAGTGATGATGACCAGGGCGAACAGGCCCGCCGTGAAGGCGGCCATGACGAGGATGGTGTATTTTCTAACCCTTTCCACCGGCCGCGCCTGCACCGTAGAGTTGAACGATGGCGTCGATGATGCCCGTCGTCGAGCGTCCCTCGAGCAGTGGAACGGTACGAACCGTGCCGCCATGGGCCAGCACCGCCGCTGCGCCGGCGATGCGGTCGACCGGCCAGTCCGCCCCCTTGACGAGCACGTCCGGAAGCAGCTCGCCGATGAGGTTTTCCGGCGTATCGTCGTCGAACAGGGTCACGGCATCGACCGCGGCCAATGCCGCCAGCACCTCAGCCCGGTCCTCCTGGCAGCAGACTGGCCGGTTCGGGCCTTTGATTCTCCGTATCGACGCATCGCTGTTCAATCCGATCACCAGCACATCACCCAATGCGCGCGCTGCCGCAAGATAACGGACATGGCCGGCATGCAGGATGTCGAAGCAACCGTTCGTGAACACGACCAGTTTACCTTCGTTCTGCCAGTCTCTTACTTTCTGACGGGTCTCTTCCTGTGTGGACAGCTTTGTCGGCATGATTATGATACTTCTCAGGTTCGCGCGGCTGCATGGGGGCGCCACTATTAGATAACAAATTATTGCTCCGGCAGCAACAGCCTCCGCAGAAGTGGC
>JAAXXR010000053.1 GCA_013334335.1 Chlorobiaceae bacterium | reverse complement strand
ATTCAAGCAACGGCGACAGCTTCTGGCTGGAGCTGGGCGCCCACACCTGCTACAGTTCCTACCAGAACCTGCTCGGTATCGTCGAGAGCTGCGGTGTGGCCGACACGATCATTCCCCGTGAAAAGGTGCCATTCACCCTCTTGAAGGACGGCAAGATCACCTCGATCATGGCCGGGCTCGACCTGTTCGAACTGCTTCGTTCGGCGCCGAACCTGTTCTTTCAGAAAAAGGAGAACATGACCGTCAAGGCCTATTACTCGAAAATCGTCGGAGAAAAGAACTACCGCAATACGGTCAGCCACTTCTTCAACGCCGTGCCGTCGCAGGTCACCGAGGATTTCCCGGCTGACATGATGTTCAAGAGCCGTCCCAAACGCAAGGATGTACTCAAGAACTACACCTTCAAGGGAGGTTTGCAGAGCGTCGCGAATACCATCGCGGCCCGAAAGGGAATCGAAGTCCATACCGGGACTGCCGCCGAGACCGTGATGATGTCCGGCGGGAGGTATATCGTGAAGACGGCGGACGGGAAGGAGTTTTCTGCCGGAGCGCTCGCCCTCGCATTGCCTTCGGCCGTTGCCGCAGGGTTGTTACAGAGCGCCAACCAGGCCGTCGCCCATCACCTGACGCAGCTCAGGTATGCCGATGTCGACTCGGTAGGGGTCGTGGTCAGGAAGGAGAATGTGACGCTCAAGCCGGTTGCCGCCATTATCTCGCCGAACGATATCTTTTTTTCGATGGTTTCGAGGGATACGGTCAAGGACGACAACTTCAGGGGGTTCGCCTTCCATTTCCGTCCCGGCCTTGACGATAACACGAAGTTCAAGCGGATCTCCGAGGTACTCGGCATCGGCCTGCCGAAGATCGAGCATACGGTCACGAAGATGAACGTCGTTCCCTCCCTTCGCCAGGGCCACCGCGAGTGGGCTCGCAAGGCGGACGACCTGCTCGTCGGAGCCAAAAACCTCTACCTGACGGGCAACTATTTCGGCGGCATGGCCATCGAGGATTGCGTCTCCCGTTCGCACGAGGAGTTCGACCGCATGACAGGGCAGCACTGAGTGATTTTCCATAGCATCGAGCTGACGTCCCGAAAGGCCAATCCTTCCGGGACGTTTGCATTGGTACTGACCCTCACGCGTCGTAACTTCAGAAAACTACCGACCGGTCGACCTGCTTGAGACCGAAACATGAAACGATACCGATGAACCTTCCCTTTTCTTCCGAACTCTGGATGATGCCGGTAATTGTGGGCGTGATAGCCCTTTTTCTCTACTTTGTCGCCAACTCCCTGCTCAAGAATCTCCTTTCCAGGATACGCACATCGATCGTCGACAGCGGCGTGCCGTTCCGGATTCTGCTCCTGCCGCTCAGGCTGCAGTTCATCCTGATCGGAATCACCGGTGTCGTGCATTATGTGAAAATGCCCGGCGAGGTCAAGGAGCTGGTCGTGCACGCGCTCTCGATCGCCTCGATTGTCGTTTTGGCCTGGCTCCTGCTCAGGGGCTTCGCTTTCGTCGAGTCGCTGATTCATCTGAAGTACAAGGGTGCGGGGATGGGCAATATCGAGGCACGGCGTGTCGCCACCAATGTGAGCCTGATCCGGAAGATCCTGAACGTGCTGGTGACCATCCTTGCCATTTCGGCCGTGCTGATGACCTTCGACACGGTGCGTCAGATCGGTCTCAGCATACTTGCCTCTGCGGGACTTGCCACCGTCGTGATGGGTTTTGCAGCCCAACGCAGCCTGCAAACCCTGATTGCCGGAGTCCAGATCGCCATAACGCAGCCGGTCCGGCTCGATGACGTGGTCGTGGTGGACAACGAGACGGGACGGGTGGAGGAGATCACCCTGACCTATGTCGTGATGAGGCTCTGGGACCAGCGCCGGATCATCGTGCCGATCACCTGGTTCATCGACAGGCCTTTCCAGAACTGGACCCGAAACTCGACGGAGCTTACCGGCGCGGTCATGCTCCCTGTGGGCTACGGCATGCCCGTTGAGGTGATCCGTGCTGAACTGGAACGCATCGTCACGTCACATCCGCTCTGGGATCGACGGGTGGTCAGGCTCGAGGTTACCAACGCCGTCCACGAGTATGTGGAGCTCCGGGCGCTGGTCAGTGCTTCCAATTCGGCAGACCTTTGGACGCTCCGCTGTTACGTCAGAGAGAAGCTGATCGAATTCCTCCGGCACGTCGGCACCGAGAGCCCCGAAGACGACTCCGGTGATGCCGGTCCCGATGAATTTTCCGTGCATTGATGAACCGATTGTTCGCCTTTGCCGAAAAGTTGCTATTTTGGCGGCATATTTCCTTGGTGGGCAGGTATGGACGCACTTCGTGAACACCGCCGGGGAGATGGGGATAAGGCTATTACAACGAACAAGGAGAGCGAGTTATGGCACAGGCCAAAACTGGAGATACGGTCCGGGTTCACTACACCGGCACCTTTGACGACGGCACGATTTTCGATACATCGGTTGAGCGCGAACCCCTGGAATTCACCGTCGGCGGTGGCATGGTGATCGTCGGATTCGATGCTGCGGTTACCGGCATGGAGCCGGGACAGAAGAAAACGGTCAACATTCCCGCCGAACAGGCCTACGGACCGCGCAGCGAAGAGCTTGTCGCCGAGATCGGCCGCGACCGGCTTCCGCCTGATCTCGAGATCGAGATCGGCCAGCAGCTTCAGGTCGGTCTTGCCGACGGGGAGCAGGCGGTGGTCCTGATTGTCGACGCGAGCGAAACAACCGTGACCCTTGATGCCAATCATCCGATGGCAGGAATGGACCTCAACTTCGAACTCGAAATGATCGAGATCGTCTGATCCTCAGATCCACATCCAACAGTAACGGCGCCCCAGTGGCGCCTTTGCTGTTTTGAACGGGGAGAATTTTTTTCTTGCTGGTCTGGTGCGATTTAGTTAATATGTAAACATGATTGAACGCGTTAAATTATACGATGAGGCACGGGAGTCGATCCTTGAGCTTCTGAATGCCCTCAATGATCCGACACGGCAGGAGATCGTTTTCCTGTTTCAGAAGCAGCCTGAGTTCTGTGTGAACGACATCGCCCGGCAGTTCAGCCTGAGTCGCCCCGCAATCTCCCATCACCTGAACCTCATGCGGCGGGCGAAGATCCTGAACTCGCGCAAGGAGGGAAAGGAGGTCTACTATTCGTTCAACAAGGAGCACGTCCTGAACACGTTGGAGCTGATGACGACCTATTTCAAGGGGTGCTGCTGATTTTTTTTGTCTGATATGTCGAAAAGTTTAAGTATGTAAACATAAGGAGGGTCAAATCATGCATCGCAGGTTATCGATACAGGAGAGTGAAGCGAGGATTCCCCAGAGCAGGATCGCGCGCGTTTACGACCTGAACTCCCGGGTGTACGACATCTGGGGCACGCTCACCGAAAGCAAGGCGCGCCAACGGGCCATCGAACTTGCCGGCATCACCGACGGGCTCGACATCCTCGAGGTTGCCGTCGGCACGGGCCTTGCGTTCAGGGAGATCGTGCGTCTGAACCCGCAGGGGACGAATGTGGGACTCGATATCTCGGAAGGGATGCTCTCCCGTGCCCGCAAGCGGCTGCAGAAAGCCGGATCCGGGAACCATACGCTGCAGAACGGCTCTGCGTTCGAACTGCCTGCGGGTGGGCAGACGGTTGACATCCTGTTCAACAACTACATGTTCGACCTCATGACACCCGACGATATCGATCGGGCAATCAGGGAGTTCGGAAGGGTGCTCAAGCCGGATGGTCGGCTCGTGCTCGTGAACATGACGAAGGGGGAGAAACACGGAAGCTGCATCTACGAGAGAATCTATCGAATCTTTCCTGCCCTGATGGGCGGATGCCGCGGGGTGGTGCTCTCCGAACGCTTGCGCGATCACGGCTTCACGGTTGTCACGCGCGAATATGTCCAGCAGATGGGTTTCCCGTCAGAGGTCATCCTGGCCACGAAAGGCGGTTGAAGCTCATGGATAGAAACCCGCAACGCCTCCTGCAAGGCAGTCATGACGCTTGAGCGGTTCGTGGCGATCCATTATTGTCCTTGCACTTGGTCCGTCACTTTTCACGCACGATGTTGTGCCGGTGCATGGTCGACGTGCGGCAGATGCGCGGCAGGTTGGCGACGGTTCCCTCGAGCTTGTCGTACGGGAAGGCGAGCAGCAGTTCATCGGGTGCGAGCGCGAGGCCGGCATTGCCTCCGGTATCGCCGAGCGTGAAGGTCGGTTTTCCGGTTTTGACGACCAGGCTGGAAACCATCTCACAAGTGGATCCGCCGGCGATGCCGTGGACCAGTTCGCCGCTGTCGAAACCGTAGGCGCGCATGAGGTGCTGTCCCTGGAATGGTTTGCAGACCATCAGGACCACGTCCGGCCGCAGGGCCTGTTCATCCATCGAGGCCAGCGGGCCGACGATCTGCGCCGCGAACTCACCATCTCCGAAGGGCATGGTCCCTTCCATGGAGCGGCGGAGGGCATCCATCGTTCCAAACAGTTTCCCGTCGCCGATCATGAACTTTTCAGCGACCTCGAGCGGCAGGAGGCTGCCGAAACCCGCGGCTATGGCCCCACCACCGCAGAGCTGGTGCTCCCTGGTCGTGTAAAACGGCCCCGCGCCCCTGAGGCAATCCCCCCACATGGCACAAAGAAACGATTTCGGGGTGCCTTCCCCCGAAGCTTCCCCGAATTGCTTTACCCCGTCGGGCAATTCACCGAGCGACCTGATGAATTTGATTGCGATCGGCGCGTACTCAAGCCCTTCGCTTGCAACGATGGCCCTGGACAGTTGTTCTGGAGTCATGACGCTCCCGTGTTTGGTTTCAGTTATGGGCAATCCGGCATTACCATGAAGTATAGGAAAACTGACGGATGTTTCCGTTGCCGGTCGATACCGATTCTCATCAGCTTTTCGATAGTCCGGCCTACACCCTCCTCCTGAGTCTGCAGGGGCGCGCTGTCGAACTGCTATAAGGGGATGGCAATGTGCTGATGATTCAGCTGTGAATGATAATCATAGAGATGCATCATTGTCTATACTGCGCAGGTTTTGCTGACGTCGAATCGAACGGAGTCTGAAATACCCGTTTAAGGTGAACGTTGCAACTGTTTTCGTTGAAACCACGTCGGTGAATCGGATACTTCATCGCCGGAAAACACCATGAAAAAGCTGAAAACGAGCGGCGGTTATCGTAAGAGCGCCAGTTTTCAGACGGCTACCCTGATCTACGATGCCACGTACTGGTTTATGGGAAGTTCATTGATCACCGATCGCGGACGCAGGAGCAGATGATCCAGGCCGGACGTTCAGGACGGCAGAACATCGCGGAAGGCAGCCGTTGTGCAGCAACCTCATCACAGACGGAACTGAGGCTGGTCAATGTTGCCCGATCCAGCCTCGAGGAGCTTCTGCTCGACTATGAGAGGACTACCTGCGTCATCGGCATCTGAGACGATGGTCTCCTTCGAGCCAGGCCGCGATCGCCATTCGCGAAGTGCCGCGGCGGTTCAGGTGAGCTCGGCCAGATCAAATGCTGATGGGATGAGCGGTGCTCTGGGGTCAGGCCTTGCGCAGGTTGCGAAGAAATGCAACTTTTGCAAGGCCTGACCCCAGGGTTAAGCTCAGTGCACTGAGCAGGAGATGCACGGATCATACGATCTCACCAGCATGACGCAGAGCTTTTCGGTCTCTTTTTCGGTTTTGCCCTCCTGCAGCGCCTGTTCGGCGAGGGCGTGCAGGTCATAGTGGATGTTCGCATTGTTTTGCGTCGTCGGTATGATGCAGTCGGCTTTGACGACCTTTCCCTCGTCGTCGGTCTCCATGTGGTGGTACAGGACGCCTCTCGGTGCTTCGACGGCTCCGGTGGCCTTTCCCGCCTTCGGCTTGAATGCCGTCCGGATGTCGTGCAGGTCGGCGTCGAGCAGCCGGTCGACGAGCATCGCGGCGTCAGCCATGATGTGGTGGCACTCGACGAGCTGGGCGACGTTGTTCATGAAAGGGTTGTGGCAGACCGGTTCAAGGCCGAACGCAGCCGCAGCCGCTCTGGCTTGCGGGTGTAGCAGGCTAAAGTTGTTGTTGAAGCGGGCAAGCGCTCCGGCAGCCGAGGATTGGCGGCTCACTTTCGTGAACTTCGAGGTGGAGAACTCCGTGAGGTACTCGTTGGTCATCAGCAGGTAGTCGTTCTCGTCATGAACGACGCCATCCGTGGAGACCAGGTCGCCGCCGATCGAGGGGTAGGTCGAGCCGTTGCAGAGCGAGATGAATTCGGTTTCGCGAACGAATGCCGGGATCTGGAGCGTCATGAAGAACTCCGTGGTCATGTCGAGGGCAGCGCGCCGTTCGGCGATCATTGTCCGGAGTTTCAGAAGCGCCTCCTTCGATGGAGCCTTGCTGACGCCGCCGACGACGAGGCTTACGGGATGTGTGCAGCGACCGGTGGTGATGGCGCTGATCTCGTTGCCAAGCTCCTTGAGTTGCAGGCCGGCCTGGACGATCTCCGGATGGGACTGCATGAGCGGAAGGGCGCTGGGCGCGTCGAAAAAGTCGGGTGCGGCCAGGAAGAAGAGGTGCAGGGCATGGCTCTGCAGGGTCTCTCCATGCATGGCCAGGAGCCTGATCAGGCGCGCGGTTTCTGGTGGCTGGATCTCCATGGCCCGTTCGAGCGCCCGGATACTCGTCAGGGAGTGGCTGATGGAGCAGATGCCGCAGATCCGCGAGGTGAGGAACGGCACCCGTTCGGCGTTCATGCCCTTGACGATGACCTCGAAGAACCTGGGGGTTTCAACCACGGCCCAGGTCGCCTCCTCAAGTCGTCCATCCTTCACCGATATGCGAATGTTGCCGTGTCCTTCGACCCTGGGCAGGTGGTGGAGATCGATGTCGAAATCAACTTTTTTCATGTTCGAGATAATCTGCGAAACCATTGTAGAAACCGAGCATTTCCCTCATTTCAGAGCTACTGAGCTTTTTGTCCCTGACCAGCTGTTCGAATGAGGGGAAATTGATGTCTTCGGCCGGTCCCCGGCACCCGAGGCAGGCGGTCCTGCCGGTGGGGCAGACCGCGTCGCATCCGGCGCGAGTGACGGGTCCGAGGCAGAGTTGCCCGAGATCGAACAGGCAGATGTTCAGGCGCTGCTTGCATTCGACGCAGACGGGGTATTTTGGCAGGCTGACCAGCGATCTGGTGACCATGCCGACCAGGATGCGTTCCACCTCCTCCTTGGAGACCGGGCATCCGGGGATGCAGTAGTCGACGGAGACGATGTCGGCGATTCTCGTCGAGGGCATGGTCTCGATCGTTTTGCCGTCATAGACCTCACGGACGGCCTCTTCCTGCGGAATGCCGTTTTTCAGGCTGTTGACCCCGCCGAAGCAAGCGCAGGAGCCGAAGGCGACAAGCACTTTGGCCTGGGCGCGGATTTTCTTCAGGCGCTCGATCTCGTCGCTGCGCGTCACGCTCCCCTCCACGAGCGCGATGTCATAGTCGTCGAACCGCTCCGAGGAGATCTCCCGGAAGTTGCGGACGTCGATCAGTGCGAGGAAATCCGGCAGGGTCGATTCCCTGTTGGCCAGCTGCAGCTGGCAACCTTCGCAGCAGGTGAAGTCGAACGAGCCGATCTTCACTTTCCCTATGTTGAATCCGAGGTGCTTCATGGGTGGTTCCTAGATCGCTTCCTTGAGGTTCAAGACCGACCAGTAGTCGAATACCGGGCCATCGAGGCAGGTGAAGGTGGAGCCGACCATGCAGCGGCAGCATTTGCCCATGCCGCAGTGCATGCGCCGTTCCAGAGACACGAACATCCGGTTCATCGGTATGCCCATCAGGTCCAGGTGGTGGCAGACGAACTTGAACATGACCGGCGGGCCGCAGACGATAGCGTAGGTTTCCTTGGCGTCGAAGGTGAATTCGTCGAACAGTGCGGTGATCAGCCCTTTCCGGCCTTTCCATGATTCGTCGGCGTGCTCGACGATGGTGTGCATCTTCACGTTGCTTACCCGCTGCCACCCCTCGAACTGGTAGTCGAAGAGCAGTTGCGAGGGATCCTTGGCTCCGAACAGGAGCCGGACGTCAAGGTACCGGTCACGATGGTTGCCGATCCAGAAGAGCGGCGCGCGCATCGGGGCGATGCCGAGTCCTCCGACGACCATGAGCACGTTTTTGCCCTCCATCAGCTCCATCGGGAAAGAGGTGCCGAACGGTCCCCGGATGGAGACCATGGCCCCCTGGCGCGTTTCAAAGAGCGCCGAGGTCACATGGCCCGCCCTTCGGATGCAGAGCTCGATGAATTCGTGGTTGCTCGTCGAACTCGAGATCGAGATCGGCGCCTCGCCGTAACCCGGCACTTCGAGCATGAGGAACTGGCCGGGCCTGAAATTGAACATCTCCCGTTCGACCGGGTCGACGATACGGAGCAGGAACAGCCTTTCGTTGTCCGAGAGCGGCACGATGTTGGTGATCCGGCATTTGTATCCCCGGTCGGTGATCATGACCTCGCACTTCTTCTGGAAGTCCGGGGCCTTGAAGGCGAACGGTTCGCGGTTCAGGTCTTGTCCGGGGATGGTAAAACGCATGTCATGCATGATTCTCGCTCCAGTCTGAGGTCGTTGATGACGTCTTTCGGATTGATGTCGGCCAGGCAGGCCCGGCCGCAACGGTTGCAGCCGACGCAGATCTGCTGGTTGTCGTTGGCCGCGAATCCACGGTAATGGTGATAGTAGCGGTATTTGAGCCGGTCTCCGTTCCTGGGCCTGAAGTTGTGCCCTCCGGCCACCTGGGCGAAATCGACCAGATTGCAGGAGTAGAGGTGGTTCTGCCGGGTCGAGCCCTTGAGGTCGATGTCGAAACGCTCCTCGACGCTGTAGCAGTAGCAGGTAGGGCAGACCATGGCGCAGGAGCCGCAGCTGAGGCATTTGTCGCCCCATTTCTGCCAGATCGGGGAGTCGAACTCGATGTCGAGAAAGACCGGCAGGCCGGTCACTTCGACGGTGGTGGCGAAGCTGTTCTTGATGGATTTGCGCCGTTCGATCAGGTTGCAGTTGTCTTCGTAACTCGGGTCCTCGATGCGGAACTCCTTGAGGAAGCTGAAGGCGTTTGCAGAGTTGATCGCCAGGTAGTAGCGGTCGCCGATATCGGAACAGAAGAGGTTGAAGCCGTGGTTGACGGTGTGCCGGTTCATCGATTTGCAGAAGCAGTCGGCCAGGGGGAGATGGTCCATGCCGATGATGAAGGTGTTTTTCCGTCGTGCCAGGTAATAGGGCGAGGGATAGGGCCCGTGCAGCATCACGTCGTCGAGGATGTTGATGGCGTTGATGTCGCAGGGCCTGAGCCCGATGAGCACGATGGGGGGGGCGTCATAGCGCACCTCCTGATCCCAGTCTCCGTCCCTGAAGGAGTAGTGGGAGAGCTCGTCCCGGAAAGGGAGGAGGAGATGCTTGGCCGAGGAGTGGGTGACCGTGTAGTCGAACGCGATCTCGTCGGCACCCTGCACGTGCATGAACTGGTAGACCGGATTGCCCAGTCTGTCGGTGTCGACCGCTTTCGGGCCGTACGCGGTGTTTGACTTGACGAGGGTGTCGATGAAGGATTTGAACTCCGGTTTCGAAATGACCTTGTAGATCATCGGCTTCTCCATTAACCTGTTACGCGGCTCGATTGGTTCGAACTGCTTGTCACGGTTATCCGGAGAAGCCCTCCCTGATCCTGTCCTCCAAGAGAGAAATTCTCCAGGTGCCATTGAAAGAGACGGGGGCAGGCCGACGGCGGCCTGGGCAACGTTACCTGCATTCCGGAGCAGGTAACGTTCCGACAGAAATGTACACAAAAGCTTGCGCAGGCGAAAGCGTAAGGGGGCTTACTTTTTTTCCAGCACGTACACTTTGTCGTTTTTCCTGACCCGGCCGCATGCGACCGTAAAGGTTTCACCCTGCGCAATATGCCCGGCAGGAGCGTCGTCCAGGTGGAAGGGCGCACCGGATACGGTGAGCAGGCCTGTCGCCGGACCCTGGATGGAGAGGGTTTCGCCGGCATCAAGACCGCGAGCGTGGACGAGGATCTCCGCGACGCCCGCCTTCGGGAAGTATTTCAGGACGACACCTGCATAGATTTTGGTTTCGGTCGCCAAGGAACCGTGGTGCCGCGCCCATGCCGAGGCCGGCCGGCCGAAGAAAAACCCGTTCGAGAACCCCCGGTTGTAGACCTTTGCCAGTTCCGGCTCCAACTGCGTCGAAAGGGTGTGGTAAGCTTCGCCGAACCCCGTTTCTGTCCGGTGGGCGGCGATGAAGTCGATCGCCTTGCGGTAGGCGGCCGATGTCACGGCGACATATTCCGGACTGCGGTTCCGGCCTTCGATCTTGAACGCTCCGATTCCTGCGTCGTACAACCGGTCCAGGAAGGTGATCGTGCAGAGGTCTTTCGGACTCATGACGTAGTCGGCTCCGAGTTCGAGGGTGTGCCCCTCCTCGACGTCGGTGATGGCCCAGGATCGGCGGCACGGCTGAACGCACTCGCCGCGGTTGGCCGAGCGTCCGAAGAGCTCCTGCGAAATGAAGCAGCGACCCGACAGGGCCACGCACATGGCGCCGTGCACGAAGCACTCGATCGTGACCGGCAAGCGGTCCGCATCGATGCGTGCCGTGATCGATGCGACCTGGTCCAGGTCCAGCTCCCGGGCCAGGACGATCATGCGTGCACCCAGCGAGGCGTAGAACCGGACCGCCTCGAAGTTGCTGACCGAGGCCTGGGTCGAGAGGTGGAACGGCATGCCGTGCCTCCGGCAGGAGTCGATGACCGCCATGTCCCAGCAGATGACCGCGTCGAGCCCGGACTTCCGGGCGGCTGAAACGACGCCGTCAACCGCTTCGAGCTCTGCATCGTACACGACCGAGTTCAGGGCGAGGTAGGCTTTCGTTCCGTGGCTGCGGCAGAGCCGGGCGATGCCGCCGAACTCCCCGGGAGAGAACCCTTTGCTTGCGGCGCGCATATTGAAGCCGTCGGCTCCGAAATAGATGGCGTCGGCCCCCCCGGCGAGGGCTGCGCGCATCGAGGTCCAGTCCCCGGCGGGTGCGATGAGTTCGGGTTGCTTGGTACGCATAAGCTCGGCAGAAGGGCAAAATCCTGATTATTCGTTATA
>JAAXXR010000109.1 GCA_013334335.1 Chlorobiaceae bacterium | reverse complement strand
TCCGGTGGAGCCAAGTGGAATATATATCGTCACTTGCGTTGCGAATGGTGATATAAATAATATATATTGCCGGTATCTGTATCTGGAGTTGTACCCCAATACTCAACCCCTGGCTCCTGGATATGAACGGTTCATCCCATGATCCGCAATGCTTGCCGGCGATCTTTCCTGCCGGCGAAGGCGCGTATGGCGCCGGTTATGCTCATCTATGCTTGTGTCCATATCCTCGTTCCCTGTTCCGGGGCCTGCTGCTTTTTTCGGCGTGCCGGAGGCATGTTTCAGCAACATATCAACGCAAGAGGAGGTGGTAACGCGGAATAACCGGATTGTCCTTTCCAGTTGTACCTGAAAAGAACGTTAACCCATAAATACAGGAGATTGAGATGAGCGCTGAACAAACCATTACCCTCTATCTGACAGGCTGGCAGAAAAGAATGATCCAGGACCATATCAAACTGGACAAGCCGATCTCCAAGCTCAAGCTGGGCAAGATTCCCAAGAAAGAGTGGGTCATGTACCGGGTCCCGGTATTTGATGCGATCAAGAAGGGTGCCTGGCTTCTGTATCTGAGCGACGAGCAGATTTCCCATGTCACGGAAACCCTGGGAGTGCGTACAAAAATTTCCGCCCTCAACATCACCGCCGAGAGTATTGAATCCAAAGTGATCGGTTTTGAATGAGTCTGGCTTCGGGCCTGAAGACAGGGGGATTGCTCCTGTCTTCAGGTGCGTTTCGTCCATCATGAACAAGGTGTCCACGGCAGATCAAGACAGGTCATCATGAAGCGAACAACAATCGACACACCATTTCTCCTGACCGGCTGCAACTGGGAGTTGACCCTGAAGTGCACCATGAGTTGCATGCATTGCGGCTCCCGGGCAGGACGCGCCCGAGAGGGCGAACTGAGCCTTGACGAGTGCTACCGGGTGGCCGGTGAACTGGTCGCTCTCGGTTGCAGGGACCTGACCATGATCGGCGGGGAGGTTTTCCTGTTCAGGGGATGGGAAGAGTTGAGCGCCTGGCTGACCAGCAAGGGAGTGGCGGTCAATATCATTTCGAACGGCTATATGATCGGTGAACGGGAGATCGATCAGATACGGCGTTCACAGGTGGTGAATGTCGGCCTGTCGATTGACGGCATGGCCGGAAGCCACGACAGGATCCGGGGAAGGAGCGATGCGTTTGCCCGGATGGAAGCCTCGATCGACCGGCTGAACGCCGCCGGCGTGCCGCTTTGTGCCATTACCAGCATCATGCAGCTCAACTACGGCGATCTGGAGGCGCTCCATGGTTTTCTTTCGGAAAAGGGTGTCGGGTTATGGCAACTGCAACTGGTCAGCGCCATGGGAAACATGGAGGGCCGCCATGATTGCTTCATCACGCCGAGTCAGGCCCGGGAGCTGACGGAATTCGTCCGTGACAAGAACCGCTCCGGCATGATGCAGGTGATCGCAGCCGACAGTATCGGGTACTTTGACGACAATGAGGCGTGGATCAGGGGACAGGCGTCGGTGATCTCATGCTGGAACGGCTGCCAGGCGGGGATCTCGAGTATGTTCATCGACAGCACGGGCAATGTCAAAGGGTGCGGAGCCCTCTATTCCGACGATTTTATCGAGGGAAATGTACGAACCTCCAGCCTGGGCGATATCTGGAATCGTGAGGGAGCGTTTCACTACAACCGGAATTTCTCGGAGGCTCTTCTCTCCGGCAATTGCAAGGGCTGCGATGTCGGCGATGTGTGCCGGGGCGGTTGCAGGTCTTCGAACCACTTTTCGAGCGGTTCCCTCTATGCCAACACCTTCTGCTGCCGTCACCTGTCCGGGCAATGACGGCTCCCCGTTGCGGCTCGCCGTGGTGATTCGCCGTGCCGGAACCGCCTGCTCGTCCATGACGCGTTGCCGTGTTGATCCAGAAACGAAATGATCGTAGATTGGTGCGTGTTTGCAGCGACTCCTGCCCAAAGTGAAAACTACGGAACACGCAATGCAGAGGAAATTGGCGGATACGGTTGTGGTGCTCGATTTCGAGACGACCGGCCTCTCTCCGGGATATGGAGATCGGGCAATCGAGATCGGCGCGGTGCTGGTCGACGGGGGCGTGATTGTCGATCGCTTTCAGAAGCTGATGAATCCGGGGTTCAGGATCAGCCCGTTTATCGAGTCATATACAGGGATCACCAACGAGATGCTGCGGGGCCAGCCTTGCTGCGAGGAGGTGATGGCCGGGTTTTCGGAGTTTATCGCCGGGCATAACATCGTTGCGCACAACGCCTCGTTCGACCGGCGTTTTCTCGATTTCGAGCTCAAACGGGCGAAACGGGTGTACGAAGGTGCCTGCTGCTGCTCACTGCTGGTTTCCCGCCGGATCTTCCAGGATGCCCCGAACCACAGGTTGCAAACCCTGGTGTCCCACGCGGGGATCAGGCAGACCGGAAATTTTCACCGCGCGCTGGCTGATGCCGAAATGACCGCGCACTTGTGGCTGGCCATGATCGACCGCATTCGTCAGCAGTACGGGATTGCGTCGATCACCTTTGAGCAGCTGAACGAACTGTCGAGAATCGACAAGCTGTATGCCCACCGCTATCTCTCCTCGCTGGTCGGCTGACCACGGCAGCGCCTTCAGCCCGACGGACCGTCAGCTCGTATATTTTCCCTGTGCAGGATGCGGTCTCATAAGGGTCATGATGGCTGCAAGAAGATGGAAGCACCGATTTCCCTGGGAGCGCCGAGCTCCAGCTCGGCCGGACGCCACAGTCGCCCCGGTAGAGCATGGTCCCGTGTCAACGGCAATTATTTCAATTAGTTATCAGAAAATTTCCGTATTGGGGATATGCACTTGAGGTGACGTGATGATGCCGAACAGGAGGTTGATGTTCCCGGACTGAACAAGATCATCAAGGGACGTGGTGTGCTCGCTGATTCCTTTTTGAGACAGCCTCACAGCCCC
>JAAXXR010000007.1:17502-55183 GCA_013334335.1 Chlorobiaceae bacterium | reverse complement strand
ATGTCGCGGGTGAACTGCTCTTCACCGCGCTTGGTGTCGCGCACGTTCGATTCGAACTCGTGCACGTGAATGGAGGTGAAGACGTCGTCGTACACGAGCCTTTCGCTCAGCACGATGGCATCCTCGAAGTTGTAACCACGCCAGGGCATGAATGCCACCAGCACGTTCTTGCCAAGGGCGAGCTCTCCATTGTCGGTCGATGAGCTGTCTGCCAGCACGTCGCCCTTGTCGACCCTCTGGCCGTTGCGCACGAGCGGTCGCTGCGAAATGCAGGTATCCTGGTTGGAGCGCTTGAACTTGATGAGCTTGTAGACCTTGACGCCCTCGTCAGGATCGAGCAGCGAGATGGTGTTGTTCTCCGGGTCGAGGTCGTAACGGACCTCGATGCGCTCGGCGGTCACGCTCTGCACCAACCCCGGACCTTCGGCGAGAATCACGGCGCGGGAGTCACGGGCGACCATGGCTTCCATGCCGGTGCCGACCACCGGTGCGTCAGAGATGAGCAGCGGCACGGCCTGGCGCTGCATGTTCGCGCCCATGAGGGCACGGTTGCCGTCGTCATGCTCGAGGAACGGAATGAGTGCGGCGGCGGCGCTGACGATCTGCACCGGGGAGACGTCCATGTAGTTGACATCCTCGGCCGGCACGAGCGGATAGTCGCCCTTGGTCCTGGCCTGCACCGACTCGACGGAGATCCTGTTCTTGTCATCGAGGGGGATGCTGACCGGCACCGTGATCTTGTTCTCTTCATCCTCGGCCGAAAGCATGACCACCTTGTCGGTCACCTGACCCTTCTCGACCACGCGGTACGGGGTCTGGATGAAGCCTTTGTCATTGATCTCCGCATAGACGGAGAGTGACGAGATGAGGCCGATGTTCGGACCTTCAGGGGTTTCGATGGGGCAAAGCCGGCCGTAGTGGGTATAGTGGACGTCACGAACCTCGAAACCTGCGCGCTCGCGGGTCAGACCACCTGGGCCAAGGGCAGATACCCTGCGCTTGTTGGTCATTTCGGCAAGCGGGTTGGTCTGGTCCATGAACTGCGAGAGCTGGCTGGTGGCGAAGAAGCTCGACACCACGCTCGAGACGGTTCTTGCGTTGATCAGGTCAGCAGGGGCAATCTTGTCGGAATCACGCGAATTGAGCTTCTCCCTGACGTTCTTGCCCATCCTGGCAAGGCCGATCACGAACTGTGCGGCAAGCTGCTCGCCGACCGAACGGACGCGGCGGTTGGCGAGGTGGTCGACGTCGTCAACCTCGGCCATGCCGTTGACCAGCTTGATCAGGTAGTTGATGACCGCGATGATATCGTAGTGGGTCAGGACGAGGATGTCATCTCCGATCGGCTCTTCCGAATAGGTGCGGATCGTCTGCAGAATGCGTTCGTAGATGGCATCGGAGAGCTCTTTGAGCTCGCTCTTTCCGGGCAGGTATGCCTCGAGTTCCGCGATCTCGTTCTGCAGCTTCTTCTGGATGCGGTAGCGGCCCACATCGCCCAGATCATATTTCTTCTGGTTGAAGAAGGTGCGCTCAAGGAAGCTTCGCGCTGCGTCGATGTCCGGGGCCTCGTTGGCACGGAGCTCTTCATAGACGATTTCGAGCGCCTCCTCTTCGGTGGCCGAGCTGTCGTTCAGGATCGTATTGATGATGATCGACTTGTCGATACCCTTGTCGGGTGCGGTGGTCTTCATCACCTTGATCTTCTTGTAGCCGGCCGCGACGATCTGGTCCATGATCTCCTCGGTGATCGCCGACCTTGCGCTGACGACCTCGCCGGTCTGCATGTCGATGATGTCGGAAGCGAGATACATACCGATCAGCTGCTCGCGCTTCGAGCTCTTCGAGGAGATTTCCACCTCTTCGACCATGTCGAACAGGCCAAGGATGTCCTCGTCCTTGGCGAAACCGATGGCGCGAAGCAGTGCCGTGACCAGGAAGTTCTTCTTCTGGTCTATATAGACGTAGATCTGGTTGTTGATGTCGGTCTGGAACTCAATCCATGAACCGCGGGTCGGCACGATCTTGGCCGAGTACATCTTCTTGCCGTTCGGATGGATGGCCTCGCTGAACACGACACCTGGAGAACGGTGCAGCTGGGCCACGACGACACGTTCGGCGCCATTGACGATAAAGGTGCCCCGTTCGGTCATGTAGGGAATCCTGCCGAGGTAAACCTCCTGCTGGATGGTCTCCTTCCAGTCGGCCTCGTCGGCTTCGTCCTTGTAGGAGAGCTTCAATTTTATCTTGAGCGAGACGTCGTAGGTCAGGCCGCGCTCGATGCACTCTTCGACCGTATATTTCGGCCTGTCGAAGCTGTACGAGATATATTCCAGGAGATAGAGTCCCCGGGTGTCGGTGATCGGGAAGGCGCTTCTCAGCACTTTTTCGAGTCCCTGGTCCCTGCGCTTGGCGAGCGGAACGCTGTCCTGGATGAAATTATGGAATGAGTCGAGCTGTACCTTGAGAAGATCGGGGGGTTCTATGATACTCTGGATCTTTGAGAAGTCAATACAGGGTGTTGGTGTTGCATCAGCCACTTTCACATGCACCTCGCTTTTAGTCTATTGCAGGGAGTACTTAACAGTTTTTCGTCTTTACAAGGATCCGTAAATACCCTTTACCGGAGCGGATTTCCGGTCAGCGGCTTGGCTGCCGGCAGCCGGAAGACATCGGAATTCATTTCAACAAACGGACAAAGCTCCGTCCCGGATCGGTACGGAGCTCGTCTACTTTTCTGCCTTGAAAAAGATCACTTAAGCTCGACTTCAGCGCCGGCTTCCTTGAGTTCTTTGGCAATCTTCTCTGCTTCGTCCTTGGAGATGGCTTCCTTGACCGACTTCGGTGCACCGTCAACCAGGTCTTTCGCTTCCTTCAGGCCGAGACCGGTGATGGCGCGGACAACCTTGATGACGTTGATCTTGTTGGGGCCGCCTGCCTTCAGGACGACGTCGAACTCGGTCTTCTCTTCGACAGCAGCAGCTTCTGCAGGAGCCGCAGCAGCAGCGCCAGCGAAAACGGCAGGTGCGGCACTCACACCGAACTTCTCCTCAAGGGCTTTAACCAACTCGGAAGCTTCAGTAAGGGTAAGCTTACCAATCTCTTCTACAAGGGTTTCGATAGATGACATTATTTCCTCTCTGTGTTTAATTGAAGTATATAGAAGCTTTGAGTGCGTAAATCGTTTATTTTTCCAGCTTTCCGACCTGGTCGATCACGGAGACGAGATTTCTCATCACCGCGTTCATGACCATCGGCACGGAGCTGATGACGTTGTTGATCAGGCCAGCGGCACGACCGAGGTTCTCCGTCTTGCTGAGCATCTCGGAGAGTTGCGGCAGTGCGTCAGCACCGAACACGACACCGTCGATGGTGGCCATCTTGAACTTCAGCGATTCGTTGTCCTTGCTGAACTTCCTGATGATCTTGGCCGGAGCCACCGGATCGTCGTAACCGAAGGCGACCGCCGTGGTGTTCTTCAGTCCGCTTGCCAGCTTGTCGGCGTCGGCGACACTCTTCAGGGCCTTCCTGATCAGGGTGTTCTTGACAACCTTGTACTCTATGCCGGACTTCCTGAATTCGTTGCGAAGCTGGGCCATCTTGGTGACATTGAGTCCCTGGAACTCGGTAAAATAGATACCCTGCGCGCGCTCGATCTTGCCGGCGATCTCCTGTGCTATCTGCTCTTTTTTATCACGCTTCATCTTGTCGTTCTCAAACCGTTTATGTTAGGCAACAAATTTTTCCTTTTTCACTTTCACGCCCGGGGACATGGTGCTCGAGACGGTGATCCCCTGAACGTACTGGCCTTTTGCGGCTGACGGCTTCAGACGGACAACCTCCTTGATGAAGCTGATGATATTGCCAACCAGCTTTTCACTCTCAAACGAGACCTTTCCGACCGGTGCATGAACATTGCCTGCCTTGTCGACCCTGAACTCGATTTTACCCGCCTTCACCTCGCGGACAGCCTTGGCGACATCCATGGTAACCGTACCCGACTTCGGGTTCGGCATCAGGCCGCGTGGGCCGAGGATCTTGGCGACCTTGCCGAGCTGTCCCATGACGTCCGGAGTGGCGACGATGACGTCGACACCGGTCCATCCGCCCTGGATCTTCTCGATGTACTCTTCGAAACCGACGAAATCAGCTCCGGCTTCACGGGCCTCATCCGCCTTGGCATCCTTGCAGATGACCAGAACGGACACGGTTTTACCGGTGCCGTGCGGGAGCATGACCGTGCCGCGAACAACCTGATCGGCGTGACGCGGATCGACGCCAAGCTTCATGGCGATATCGATGGTCGCATCGAACTTCGCGGTGGTGATCTCTTTTACTTTCTCGATGGCTTCCGCAATCTCGTACTCCTGCATGCGGTCAACCTTGGCGATAGCGCCCTTGTAATTCTTTCCAGCCATTGACATTATGTGTTAGTGGTTATGAAATCGGCTTGTCAGGCCTCCCACGATTGAGAAATTAAATTGCGAGCGTCACTCCACGACGGTGATGCCCATGCTGCGGGCGGTACCCTTCACCATCTCCATGGCGCCTTCGACGTCGATCGCGTTGAGGTCGGGCCTCTTCAGCTCGGCGATCTTGCGAACCTGCTCCAGGGTAACGGTACCCACCTTGTTCTTGTTCGGTTCACCTGAACCTTTCGGCAAGGAGGCCTCCTTGAGGAGGAGCACTGCGGCCGGAGGGGTCTTGGTGACGAAGGTGAACGACTTGTCCGAATAGACCGTGATCACGACCGGGGTGATCATTCCTGCCTCAGACTGGGTCTTGGCGTTGAACTGCTTGCAGAACTCCATGATGTTGACCCCTTTCTGGCCGAGTGCCGGACCAACGGGAGGCGCAGGATTCGCAGCCCCTGCAGGAATTTGCAACTTGATGAACCCAACTACCTTTTTTGCCATAGTACTCTCTCTCTATTCAGCAGCTTGAAGAAAACTTGATCTCTGTTATTGTGAAACTGATTTGACCTGTGAAAAGTCCAGCTCGGTAGGCGTGCTTCTGCCGAAGAAGTTGATCATGACCTTGACCTTCATCCGCTCGGTGCAGACCTCGTGAACGA
Source organism: Chlorobiaceae bacterium (assembly GCA_013334335.1). Lineage (GTDB taxonomy): Bacteria > Bacteroidota > Chlorobiia > Chlorobiales > Chlorobiaceae > Chlorobaculum. Next base: position 50,112 of record JAAXXR010000007.1, on the reverse strand, counting down.
TGCCGGTAAGCGAGCTGAAAGGCCCGTCGATGACCTTGACCGAATCACCGACCCGGAACGGAGCCTCGATAACCGAACGATGTTCGACGGTACCCTCAGGCAAGAGGATCTTCTCGACCTCGTCGGGACGCAGCGGGGTCGGATTGTCGTCGACACCGAGGAAACCCATGACCGAAGGGATATCCATGATCAGGTTCCTGGTCTGCTTGTCGAGCACCGCCTCGATCAGCACATATCCGGGAAATGCGTTTTTGGTAAGACTGCGCTTCTTGCCGTTTTTGACTTCGACAAAACGCTCGTACGGAATGTACACCTGCTTGATCTTCTCGGTCAGGCCGTGCCGCTCTGACTCCATCTCGATCCCCTCCTTGACCTTGCGCTCATGACCCGAATAGATCCTGAGGGCATACCAGTGGGCCTGCGGGGGTTGCTCTGCTTCAATCACCTTTTTTTTGACGCTCATCACGCACCTCAAATCCTTAGTCTTACAATAACTGCCCCATCACCGCGTTGATCGCCCAATCGACCGCAAACGTGAAAAGGGCAAGAATACCCGAGACCGTCAGTACGACGACCGTCATGTCCTTGACCTCATCTTTTGTCGGCCAGGATACCTTACGCATCTCTCCGACAACGTCACGATAGTACTTTTCAGTTATATCCAGGTATTTCTTCATGATTGACCGACAAGGAAAAATATCGTGAACAGCATCGGGATGCGGTTAGCATGCACGTCAGGAGGGACTCGAACCCCCAACCTGCGGTTTTGGAGACCGCTGCTCTACCAATTGAGCTACTGACGTATAACCCTCCTCCGTAATCCGGAGCTGATGATCGGATTTGAACCGATGACCTCTTCCTTACCAAGGAAGTGCTCTACCGACTGAGCTACATCAGCTTGCATCAACCAACTTCTGTGGGTAGGGGAGGATTCGAACCTCCGAAGACATATGTCGACAGATTTACAGTCTGGTGCGTTTGACCGCTTCGCTACCTACCCATGCATGTACTACGAGCTGGTGATGGGACTCGAACCCGCAACCTGCTGATTACAAGTCAGCTGCTCTACCAATTGAGCTACACCAGCAGCTCATAAAAATACAGGGCTGGTAATATAATTCACGACTCGGAAAATGCAAAGAAAAAATGCATTTCATCTCTTGTGCAAATTATTTTCCCCGGCACCGGCAAAAAACCCTGCAAGCATGACCACAGGCCTTCTCGGAAGCAGGCGCTGCGTGAATACCATCAGGCGGTCGAACAGGGTCGGCATCTGCACGATCGTGCCCGATGCGAACCCCCGCCGCAATGCCCTGACGACCACTTCCGGCCCCGAAACAGGCACCAGGATCCGCGTACGGTCATGGCCGGCCCGTGTGTAGAACTGCTGGTTGTCGATAAATCCGGGACAGACGGCGAACACCCGTACGCCTGACCCTTTGAGCTCGACGGCGAGCGCCTCGGTAAGCGTCACCACGAACGACTTGGTGGCCGAATAGAGGCCCATGCCCGGAACCCCCTGAAACGCTGCCAGCGACCCGATATTGACGACGGCACCACGCCCTCTTCCGAGCATGCCCGGCAGAAACAGCCGTGTCATGTCGGCCAGGGAGACCATGTTGACCATGGCCATCTGGAGGAGCTCCTCCTGGGGAATATGCACGAAGTTTCCGGTAAACGAAAAGCCTGCGCAGTTGACCAGGCGGTCGACCACGAGCTTCTCCTGCTCGCAGAAGGCGAACACGCGTCCCGGCCCCCCCTGCGCCCCGAGGTCCTCGCTGCACACCCTGGCATCGACACCGTACCTGCCGGCAAGCTCTGTCGCGAGCCCTGCGAGGCGCTCCTGCGAACGGGCCACGAGCACGAGGTTCTCCCCCCTTGAGGCGCAATCCTCGGCAATTGCCTTGCCGATGCCCATGGAGGCGCCGGTGACGAGCGTATGGAAGCTCTTCTGCTTCACACCGGGTCCTTCCACCTTCCGTTCAGCCTGATGAGCTCGATCAGGCGGTCGAGGGCTTCAGCCTCGGGCATGTTCTCTTCGACGCATTCGCGGCCTACATAGAGGCTTACCCTGCCCCTCCCGGAACCGACATAACCGAAATCGGCATCGGCCATTTCACCGGGCCCGTTCACGATGCAGCCCATGATGCCGATCTTCAACCCCTTGAGGTGCGAAACCCGCTGCTTGATGAGCGCCGTTGTCTTCTCAAGCTCAAAATAGGTCCGACCGCAACCCGGGCAAGAGATGAACTCGGTCTTCGACATGCGGACCCTGGCCGCCTGGAGGATGTTGAAGGCGAGGCTGACCTCGTCGGCAACGCTCAACCCGGTCTCGACGGCGACAAGGTCCCCGATGCCGTCGCAGAATAGCGTCCCTGACTGCACGGCAGACTCGACCAGCACTCCCGACCGCTCCCCGCCCCTGTTGCGGTAACGCACCACCACAGGGCAGTCGACGCCCGCCTTGGAGAGTTCGAGGACAAGCCTGCGGGTAGCGAACAGCCCCTCTGAAGAAACGACCGAAAGGAAAAACCGGGACATGCCCTGCGTTTTCAGCCTCACGGCCAGGCGACTGAGCACCTCTGCCGGCACACGAACGGACGATTGCTCATGAATGAAGCTGAACTCCATGACCGCCCCACTGTCGTCCAGCCCTTCGAGGAATCCGGTGCCGAGACGTTCACCCTCGACAATGTCGAGTCGCACCCTCGAAGCAAGCGGCAGCAGCTTCGGAAAAAGCGAGGTATCGGCCGTCGAGACCACGATCCGGTCTCGATACTCCCCGAGCGAATCGAGCAGCCGCGCCAGCTCTTCGAGATCATCGACACAACCGACGCCGACGCCAACATACTCCGAACGGATCGAATCATCGGGAAGTTCGGGAGCGAGACGCTCGAGGATTTCCGCCCTCAGGGCATCGACATCAGCAAGAGGGGTTCGGGCAGCACTCTCCACCCTGGGCATACTGTCGCCACCGATCGGGGCGGCGCCGGCCAGGATCCGGCACGATGCACGCCTCGAGTAGCTGAACGGGTCGAACGGAAGCGTGTCGTGGCCTGCGAATGCCTTGCCGTGCTCGACCACCTGCTTGACCGGCAGATGGGCACGGTCGCCCTTTACCTGATGAAATTCATTGTATTTCCTGACAATGGCGTACCCGACCGGCACCTCGTTGACCGGATCTTCGGTGAGCGAAACCCTGATGGTGTCACCGAGGCCGTCCTCGAGCAGGGCGCCGATACCCATGGCCGACTTGACGCGCCCCTCGTCCCCATCGCCGGCTTCGGTCACGCCAAGATGCAGGGGATAAGCGTGCAGCAGTCCGGCATCCGCCCTTGCAACCAGAAGCCGGTAGGCGTGGATCATGACCCGCACGTTCGATGATTTCATGGAGAAAAGCAGGTCGAAGTAGTTCTCGTCCTCGCAGATCCGGGCAAACTCAAGGGCCGACTCGACCATCCCTTCGGGTGAGTTGCCGAAACGGCTGACAATCCGGTCCGACAGGGAGCCATGATTGGTGCCGATTCTCATCGACACGCCCAGTTCCCTGGCTTTCCTGACCAGCGGGGTGAACTCCTCCCGAACCTTTTCGAGCTCCGCGAGGTATTCGGACTCGGTATACTCCTCGCTCGAGAATTTGGCACCGGTGGCATAGTTTCCGGGGTTGACGCGAATGTTCTCCACGAACTCGACCGCTTTCATTGCGGCTTTGGGAGAGAAGTGGATATCCGCCACCAGCGGTGTCGTAATGCCATCCCGGCGAAGCTGGTCACGGATGTTCCTGAGGTTCTCGGCATCTTTTTCGGTCGGTACGGTCAGCCGGATGATCTCGCAGCCGGCCTCATACAGGCGACGACACTGTTCGACCGTGGCCGCGGTGTCCATGGTGTGGGTGTTGGTCATGGACTCGACCCGGATGGGCTGATATCCTCCGAGGAAAATCTCCCCGAAGGCGACCTCGCGGGTAAAGCGGCGACGATAGGTATACAGGGGTACCGGATAATCGATGGCATGACCTGCCGTACGGATCTCTGCGGTCATGAAGTCAGGTATTTAAGTTCAGCAGCAGGAAAAACTCGCTCATAATTCAAACTTTCAAGGTAGGTATTGCTCGGCACAAATAAAAGAAGGGGTACGGTGAAGAACGTAAAATGCCTGAGCGAAAAATGCGCGGACGATGCGGCTGTCTCAGCAGCGTGCATCGGCAACCTGGGAGCCTCGATTTTCCCTGGGTGCACCAAGTCCCAGACCGGCAATGGCACCAGCGGCTCGTGGCCTGCATATTCCTCTGCCAGCGAAGTTCTTCAGTGACCATCGCGGTCCGTCTTCTGACGAAGGAAGGAAATGCAAGACGCCGAGCTGGGGCTCGGCGCTCACGGGGAGAAGAAGGAAATGCCGGGCTGTGGTTCGGCGTTCCCGGGCCGTCTACTGCCGGATGATGAACACGGTCTCGCCGGGTTTCCGGAAGTTGTATTTCTCCCTGGCGACTTTTTCGATGCTGTCCTGATGGTACGCCTGGCGAATGGTCGCCCGGTCCTCCAGGATTTTCCTCTGTTCTTCGGTCTGGCGCTTCATGAGTTCGCGGTGATCGCGTTCCATGCTGATACGCGTGACCAGTCCGAAATCGCCGAAAACGAACCAGAACACAAACAGGGCAAGTACGGACTGCAGAATGAATTTTTTCGGATTCGAGCGGATATACAGCCAGATTTCCGTGAGGTATCTTGTCATGATCCCGAAGGTTTGAGCGGGGGCCCCGTCGAAGGAGCCCCGCCCCGTTCTTGACGTCAGACCCTGAAGGCTTTGATGCCAGGATATATGGCCATCTTGCCGAGTTCCTCCTCGATGCGGAGCAGTTCGTTGTACTTCGCCATGCGGTCGGAGCGCGACATGCTGCCCGTCTTGATCTGTCCTGCGTTGGTCGCCACGGCGATCTGGGCGATCGTGGTATCTTCGGTCTCGCCGCTGCGATGGCTGATGATCGAGGTGTAGCCGTTGAGTTTTGCCATCTCGATGGCCTGCAGGGTTTCAGTCAGCGTGCCGATCTGGTTGACCTTGATCAGGATCGAGTTGCCCACTCCCTTCCCGATGCCTTCGGCAAGACGGCGGCTGTTGGTCACGAACAGGTCGTCGCCGACAAGCTGCACCCGTGAACCGATCTTGTCGGTCAGCATCTTCCAGCCTTCCCAGTCGTCTTCAGCCATGCCGTCCTCGATCGAGATGATCGGATACTGGCTTGCCCACTGAGCCCAGTAATCGGACATCTCGGCTGAGTCGAGCTCTCGCTTCGAAGACTTCTTGAAGACGTATTTCTTCTTCTCTGCATCGTAGAACTCCGAGCTCGCCGGATCGAGCGCGATCATGACCTGGGCGTCGCCGAGACCGCCTTTGTCGGTCGGGGAGCCAGCCTTGTAACCGGCCTTGCCGATGGCTTCGATCACCAGCTCGATGGCCTCTTCATTCGAACGGACGTTCGGGGCGAAACCGCCTTCGTCACCTACCGCCGTGCTGAGGCCCCGGCTGTGCAGCAGTGACTTGAGTGAATGAAACACTTCGGCGCCGCACCTGAGCGCGTCTGAATAGCAACCGAATCCGATAGGCATGATCATGAACTCCTGGAAGTCGACCGTGTTGTCGGCATGCGCTCCGCCATTGAGCACGTTCATCATGGGCACCGGAAGTGTCCTCGACGTGGTGCCACCGATATAGCGGTAGAGCGGAAGCCCCGTCAGCTCCGCACCTGCCTTGGCGCAGGCAAGAGAAACGCCGAGGATGGCGTTCGCTCCAAGGTTCGACTTGTTCGGCGTTCCATCGAGTTCGAGGAGGGCCGCATCGATCTCCTCCTGTTCGGTCACATCCATGCCTTCGAGTGCGTCGTTGATCAGCGTATTGACATTTTCGACGGCTTTGAGCACCCCTTTACCGAGGTAGACCTCCTTGTTACCATCCCTCAACTCGACCGCCTCGTGGACGCCGGTGGAGGCACCGCTGGGCACTGCCGCCCGCCCGAATCCATTTTCGGTTATCACATCAACTTCGACGGTAGGATTTCCCCTGGAATCCATGATCTGTCGGGCATGAATCATCTCGATATACGGCATTGGCACGGAGATTTTGGTATTGATAAAAGAGTGCAAAAAAAAAGATACGCAAAGGTCGCGATTGTTCAGCAAGAGCTCATCATTTTTTATCGTTGCCCAGGCTTTTGTCCCGGGGCCGGCTCCGAATAAACTATTTTTTGTTAAGTTTTTGTGAAAGCCCCGCTTTCCGGCCACGAAACAGTTCGAACAACAGAGCACTTGCGTGGAAGGGGCGGTTCTGCTCACAAATAATCCAAGAAAGGAGTTCCTACATGCAAGCTGTTCCAACCGACCAATTGAGGAACATTGTCGTTACCGGCCATACGGGCACCGGCAAAACAGTCCTGTGTGAATCTCTCGCCCTGAGCATGGGGGCCATAACGCGCCTCGGAAGTATCGACGAAGGCTCGACGCTGTCAGACTACTCCACCGATGAGATTGAACGCAAGCACAGCCTGAACACCAGCCTCATCCACGGCATGTGGAAAGAGAAGAAGGTCAATATCATCGACACCCCCGGCCTGCTCGACTTCCATGGAGACGTCAAATCGGCCATGCGCGTCGCCGACACGGTGCTGATCGCGGTCAACGCAGCCTCTGGTGTCGAAGTCGGCACCGATACCGTCTGGGAGTACACCAAGGAGTATTACAAGCCGACCATGTTCGTGCTGACGAAGCTCGATGCTGACCGCGCCGACTTCGGCGCCACGATCGACGCCCTCCAGGATCATTTCGGGCATCTCGTCACGCCGATACAGTTCCCGGTTGAAGCAGGGCCTGGACATCACATCCTGATCGACGTGCTGCTCATGAAACAGCTCGAGTTCAGCCCGGACAAACCCGGCAGCATGGTGGTCGCCGAGATACACGACCTTCACCGGAAAATGGCTGAGGATCTCCACCAGCAACTCGTGGAAGCGGTTGCCGAAACTGACGAGGAGCTGATGAACCGCTTCTTCGAATTAGGCACCCTTTCCGAGGATGAGTTGCGTGCAGGCATCAAGTCGGCGCTCGTCACCAGGACCTTCTTCCCCGTATTTTGCACCTCCCCCCTTCACCTGATCGGAAGCGAACGGCTGCTGAACGCCATCGTGAACCTCTGCCCGTCGCCGATCGAGCGTGGGCCGGAGCACGCGTTCTGCACCCTCATGAATGAGGATAAGCTGCTCCAGCCAAACCCCGACGGCCCGACCGTTGCGTTCATCTTCAAGACCATGTCAGAGCCGAGAGTGGGCGAGATCTCCTATCTCCGGGTCTATTCCGGCCACATCGAGAGTGGCCACGAACTGGTCGATGCCCAGACAGGACAAACCGAGAAGCTTGGCCAGGTCTACACCATGCTCGGCCAGAAAAAGGTACCCGTCGACCGTCTTGTCGCCGGCGACATCGGTATGGTGGTCAAACTCAAGGACTCCCACACCAACGACACCCTCGCCGACCGTGGCATCGATTGTCGCATCAGTCCCATCCTCTTCCCCTATCCGGTGCTCTCGACAGCGATCGTCCCTGTGGCACAGGGTGATGAGGAGAAGATTTCGACCGGCCTGCACCATCTTCACGAAGAGGATCCCAGCTTCGCGATCGAACATGATGTCGAATTCAACCAGACCATCCTGAAGACCCTCGGGGAGACGCACCTGGACATCATCATCAGCCGCCTGCAAAACAAGTTCAATGTGAAGGTCGATACCGCGCCGATAAGGATTCCGTATCGGGAAACCATCAGATTGTCAGCCTCGTCGCAGGGAAAATACAAGAAACAGTCGGGTGGAAGGGGCCAGTATGGGGACGTCTGGGTCAGAGTCGAACCGAAGCCCCGTGATTCCGGTTTCGAATTCTCCAGCGAAGTGGTCGGTGGAGTCGTACCGACCCGCTATATTCCTGCCGTCGAGAAGGGCTTACGGGAATCGGTCGTCTCCGGATCGCTTGCCGGATACCCTGTCGTGGATCTCAAGACCGTTGTGTTCGATGGGTCCTACCACCCGGTGGACAGTTCCGAGTTCGCCTTCAAGATAGCCGCCGGCATGGCCTTCAAGGCGGCATGTGAAAAAGCAAAACCGTTCATCCTCGAACCGCTCTATAACCTGACCGTCCACACGCCAGACCAGTTTACCGGTGAGATCGTCGGAGACATCTCCAGCAAACGAGGCAAGATACTCGGCATGGACACCGACTCAAGGTTCCAGGTCATTAAAGCCATCATTCCGCAGGCATCACTCTCGGCGTTCCACCATGCGCTCACGCGCCTGACCCAGAGCCGTGCCCGCTACAGTTATGAGTTCAGCCACTACGAGGAGGCGCCATCAGAAATCGCCAACCAGCTCATCGCTGAAAAAGAGGAAAAGCGGGAACACTGAGAAGACGGGGACGAGGAAGGTGCGCGACAGCAATCTGGGTAGCTGGTCCGGCTACCCAGATTTTCAACTGACCGGGACATGAGCTCGTGCGCTCCCTTCCACCGCGTCCATGAAATCCAAATCGTCCATCCGGTACCGTCGTCCGACCACCCTTTGCTAAAGCTGCCGGAAGATCGAGAGCAGCTTCAGCCACCATACCATCCAGACCGCTTCGAAGATGTTCATTCTGGTCATTTTTGACTTCCCCACCGTCCGGTCGGTGAAAACAATGGGAATCTCACGGATGATGAAGCCACGCTTCCAGGCACGGAAATTCATCTCTATCTGAAAGGAGTAACCTTGTGAATGCACCCGGTCCAGGTCGATCCCCTTCAGTACCCTTTCGCTGAAACACTTGAATCCTCCTGTCGGATCAGATACGGGCATCCCGGTGATCAGCCTGGTATAAATGCTCGCTGCCTTTGACAGGATGAGCCGGGAAAGCGGCCAGTTCACCACATTGACCGTATTGTTGACATATCTCGACCCTATCACGAGATCGGCGCCGTGCATGGCATCGAACATCGGACCGATCGATTCCGGATCGTGCGAAAAATCGGCGTCCATCTCCATGATGCGGCCGTAACCGTTGCGGAGGGCATATCTGAAGCCTTCGAGATAGGCGGTCCCCAGCCCCATCTTCCCTGCCCTTCTGATGAGCCTGACCCGTCCCTCCTTCAGTGAGATCGCCTCGACGATACCGGCGGTTCCATCAGGTGAGTTGTCATCGATGACCAGTACCTGCAACCAGTCAGGGTAATGGAGCAATATGAACCGGATCAACCGCTCGATGTTTTCGGCCTCGTTGTAGGTTGGAATGATGACCAGCGTCCTGATCTCTTCTTGACAGTGTTTGGTATCGTGCACAATTCTGGTAATGAATGGATGTCCCGGGCATTAAAAAAAAAGCATTGCTTCGTTAAAAAGCAATGCTTTTGCATTTCGCCTGGTATTTGCCCGAAGACCTTATTTCACTTCCCTGTGGAAACGATGCAGGAAACGGAGATCGAAATCGAGCCTGTCGGGTGGAGTATAGGTAAAATCAAGCACCTGTCCATCAGGCAGCACCTCAATCAGCGCGGCTGAAGGACATTCATCGTCCGAGAAACAGGCGGAGCAGGAGATGCAGGCATCCTGGTCGATGTAACACCTGAAACCACCCTCCTGGACGTCGCCATAGAACTTATATCCGATGGCATTGACCTTCGGCGGGCACTTATCGAGGCAGAGGCCGCAGCCGACGCAGAGATTCTCGATGATAAAGTAATGCTTCTTGGCACGAGGCGCAGCTTTTGCGGCAGGAGCCGCGGGTGCGGCTGGTGCGGCTTTGGCTGCCGGGGCTGCAGGTGCGGCTGGTGCTGTCTTTGCGGCAGGCGCGCCTTTGGCTGCCGGGGCGCCCTTAGCTGCCGGTGCGCCTTTCGCAGCTGGTGCTCCAGCCGGAGCAGGCTTTGCCGCTGCCGGTTTGACGTATGGAAGTGCAGACTCCTGGCGAACGCCGGAACGGCCAAGATTGGTATTCAGCGGTGAAAGCCTCGGCTTACCCGCCGATGCGGACTGTTTGGCGGCAGGAGCAGCGCCCTTGGGTGCTGCCGGCCCTTTGGCCGCGGGAGCCCCCGCTTTGGGTGCGGCCGGTGCACCTTTCGGTGCTTCCTTTGCAGCCGGTTTTGGTGACTCTTCTTTCTTCTGTACAGGTTCGGCCATAACGCCCCCTCAGTTTTTTACATGGTATACGTTTCTCTTGCCTCAGGATGTGCGAAGGGGCCATCGCCCCTTCGCACTCCAGTGTTAAGCAATCAGCTTCATCAACATATCGACCACCTGGGCCAGCACCTGCTCACCTGAAGCAGCCGCATGGCTGACCGGCGGAGGCAGCGGGGAATTGGTCTGATAGAAGCCGTTGGCAATGAACAGGAACACCAGCATGAAGGTACCACCGAAGTACAGGAAAGTACCGGCCAGCTTGGAATCCGAAATGGTCAGAACCGGGAACCTGAACTGGACATCCCTGTTGAGGAACTTCTTGCCCAGCCAGCGGATGGTACGGGTCTGGATATCAGCACCTTCAAGGCGCGATCCGCGATCCTCAAACCACACGGCGAAGCTGATGAACCACACCAGGTGACCGATCATCAGAATGGTCGACAGGTGCGAGCTCGAGAAGATCGTCACGGTCTCGGTCCAGAAGTAGTAGAAGATACCAGACGTATAGTGATGCTTCAGTCCGGCGATGGCATCCCAGGCCTTCGCGTCGGCAGCAGGCACACCGTACATCATCGAGGCGATCCATGCGCCGTCGATGTACCAGCAGACAGCGGAAAGACCCTTTACCCCCCAGAGCATGGCAAACCAGAGCTGGTCCTGGATGGAGACACCGCAGGTACCGCCGTAGACTGGGCCGAGGCACGGGAACGAGTAGGAGTTCTTCTTCAGGCCGAGGTCATCCCAAAGCGGGGAGGTGTGGGCGAAGAAGGCGATACGGACAAGCGCGATCAGCGAGAAGAGTGAGCCGGCCGTAATGACGTGGGCCATGACCCAGTCGTTGATGCTTGGATCGGCGAACATCCACTGGAAGATCGGGAGCGGCTTCAGCCAGTAGAACGACATCATGATGTTCGTGCCGAAGATGTTCAGCTCGCAGATGGTGTTCCAGACGATGACGGCATAGACGGAGAGCATGGTCGAGAAGCAGAGCGCCATGACGGTGCCGAGGATCTTGACCTGAACCTCCTGGTCGCGTCCCTTGGTGATCCAGATTGACTTGATCTGGTTGTAGATGCCGTTGAGCTGGATCTTGAGCAGGTACTGGCCACCGTGGTAGACACCGGCAAAGACATACAGCACACCGCAGATGATGTGGTTGAAGGTGATCAGGTTCGTGACGACCCGCGACATACCGAAAGCTTCGCCGTTCCTCGGAAGGATGGCAAATGCCGGGAACTCGGCGAACTCCTTGGAACCTGAGACGATCCGGCCACCCTCCTGCACGAAGTCGAAGCTGACCCTGTTGAAGGGCTCGCCATAGATGTAGAAGACGAGTTTGTCAAGTTCCTTGTAGTAGGGAGCGAATGACGGCTGCTGGAATGCCACGAAGGCGATCACACCAAGGGCGATGTTGATGTAGCCAATGGCGGTAAGGTGGACCGAGAAGGCCGCCTTCATGTCGTCGTTGAGGTGGATCGCAGCGTTCGGCGGATTGTTCCACCAGTAGATGCCGAGAGCGAAAAAGACCACGAACCAGACGAACGACATGAACGTCTCGGAGTTGATAGTCTGGAAATCGGGAATCGGGGCGAAACCGAGCACAAGCCACATGAGCAGGCCCCAGCCGAGGAAAAGAAGGGACATGTAGACGGCGTGTGGCCCGAGAGCTTCCTTGTAGGACTTCGCGCTGGTGCCGTTGAAGGCGAGGTCACCGAACTTGCCAAGGAACCTGAAGTCACGGAAGTTGCCGCAACGACCGGTAAACGGGTTCGTCAGGTTGTGCGTCCAGTGGCGCCATCCGCCGAAAAGCAGGATAGAGCCGGAAAGGAAATGGAAGGCCGCCCATCCGATCAGCTTGGTTGCCGCGAACTGGAGGTCTTCGGTCCTGGTGCTGTACGTGTCGATGCCGAGTGAGACCATTCTCGGCTTGATGGTAAGGTAGAACCAGTTGTCATGGAAGCCGGGGGCACCCCATGGGAACACCTGGATTCCCGAGAGATAGTAGATCGCCATGATGAAGCCAAGCACGCCGAGAAGGGCCAGATGCCCACCGACCACCTGCTCGTCGTCGACTTTTTCGGTATCGAAGATCTGGTACCACTTCGTCGAGCGCGTCTCTGTTCTCTGGAACAGAAAACGTCTCATCTTGGCGGCATCCTGCTCTTTAATGACCGATGCTCCGCCTGGCGCGCCATTTGCCTTTGGAGCCGGTACATTCCCCTTTGGAGGAGGTACGGTCCCCTTTGGCTTGACCCCTGCGGGATTCACTTGTTCAGCCATTGTATTCTCTCCTTTGTTTGGACGTATTTTCAGGTTGAAGAAACCGAAAAAACCGGAATCCGGTCTCTGCCGGAAGCCGTCAATGAACCCTTATCCTCTCTCCTGGTCCATGACCGGCACCGAACTCTTCAGACTGCGCCGGCAGGCGGCGAAGCCAGAGACACTCCCGGAAAAAACAGGTTCACATGGTGGTCACTCAAAAAAATTACCATGCAATAGTAGCAAATAAAATAAGAAAATTTATTTAATAGTAAAGTTTTTTACCCTTGCCTATAAAGGCCTTACAGCCTTCCCGGCATGTTTCGGGCCATGATCGGGAACTGTTTGTGGGGTTATCATAATAAAGCGATAAATCGGGGTTCATCACGCACCATGCAGATCAATTTCACCAAAATGTCGGGCGCAGGCAACGACTTTGTCGTTATCGACAACCGTCTCGGCCAGGCAAACCTGACGCACGAACAGATTCATGCGCTGTGCACGCGCCGGACCGGCATCGGGGCCGACGGCCTGATCCTCCTGGAACGATCGGATTCAGGTGACTTCAGGATGAACTATCACAATGCTGACGGATATCCCGGATCAATGTGCGGCAACGGAGGCCGTTGCGCGGTCTACTTCGCCTGGTCGATCGGCATTCTGCCGGCAGCAGGCCGCTACGTGTTCGATGCAGGGCCTGGCCGCTACGAAGCCGAAGTCACCGGAACCGACGCCGTGCGCCTGCATATGCTGCCTCCCGTGGACTTCAGGGACGATCTGCAGGCCGGGGCCTGGCGGTGTCATTTCGTCAACACCGGATCACCACACGCCATCGTCTTCACCGGCGACGTGGAGACGATCGACGTCTTCAGCGAGGGCCGTGCGATCCGGCACCGGAAGGATCTCTTCCCGGATGGGACGAACGTGAACTTCCTCGAGGTCACTTCCGGCGACAGCATCAGTGTCAGGACTTTCGAGCGCGGCGTCGAGGACGAAACGCTCGCCTGCGGCACTGGCGCCGTGGCCGCAGCCCTGATGAGCTATCGCCTCGGCAAGGTAAGCGATTCACCGGTCAGGGTTCGGGTGCGGAGCGGCGACGTCCTCGAGGTCGGCTTCAGCAGCGACATGCAGCAGGTCTATCTGGAAGGGCCGGCAAAGATCGTCTACCAGGCGACCATGACCCTTTAGGGAGGTGATCATGCGGAGAGCGGATTTCTGCCACGAGACCCCGGACGGGAAAATCCAGTGCGACCTCTGCTGCCATTTCTGCAGGATCCTGCCTGGCCGGAGCGGCATCTGCAAGGTCCGGAGGAACATCGCCGGCTCGCTCTTTTCGCTGAACTTCGGAGCCGTCGTAACCGCGTCGGCCGACCCTGTCGAAAAGAAACCGCTGCACCATTTCATGCCGGGGAGCACCACCTGGTCGTTCGGCGCCCCCGGATGCAATTTCACCTGTGCCAATAGCCAGAACTGGCAGAATAGCCAGGCAACTCCTGACGGGCTCTCCATTCCGGTCACCCCACCTGAAACGGTGGTTGCTGACGCCCTGCGTGCAGGATGCCGCTCAATCTCCTGCACCTCTACCGAACCGACCATATACGCCGAGTACGCGCTCGAAGTCCTGAAGCTGGCCCGCGATTCGGGGCTCGGAACCATCTGGGTCAGCAACGGGTACCTATCGCCGCTCTGCCTCGACACCATCATGCCCTGGGTTGACGCGATCAATGTGGACCTCAAATCCATGGACGACGCATTCTACCGCCGCAACTGCGGCGCCCGCCTCGAACCGGTGCTCGACAACCTCCGCCGGATCTCCCGGAGCGGCATGCATCTGGAGGTCACCACGCTGCTCATCCCGGGTCAATCGGACCATCCGTCCATGATCGAACGGATGACCGGCTTCATTGCCGACGAACTCGGACGCGGGGTCCCCTGGCACATCATCCCCTTCCGGCCGGGCATCTCCCGGAAAATGCAGGAGATCGCCGCGAGCTCCCGTGAATCGATTGAAACGGCATGGGAGATTGGAAGAAAAGCCGGATTGTTCTTCATATATTCAGGAGAGGGCCACTCCGACACCGTTTGCCCGCGATGCGGCCGGACGGCCATACAGCGACACCCGCGCATTTTCGGAACGACCGTCGTCAGCGTCGATACCGAAGGCGGCTGCCCGTCATGCCATGCTTCGTTATCTATCAAGATGTAAACATCCGAACATGCAGCCGACCATCAGATACCCAGCTGTCGCCGAGGAGTTCTACCCCTCCGAAACCAGGGAGCTCGAAGCCCTGCTTGACGGGCTGTTCAAGGACGTACCTCCTCCTGTCAATGGAAAGACGGCAAAAGCCCTCATCGTACCGCATGCCGCGTACCGGTACAGCGGCGCGGTCTCTGCACAGGTGTTCGCATCGGTCGCCGGACGCTCGTTCCGCACGGTCATCCTCATGGCAAACGCCCACGCCTACCTGTTCGAGGGTATCGCCATCGATCCCCACGAGGCATGGAACTCACCGCTGGGCGACGTCCCCGTGAACCTCGGCCTGAGCCATCGCCTCAATGCCTCCGCTCCCGGGCTGTTCCATGAACACGATATCGCACACCACTGTGATCACGTGCTCGAGGTGCAGATACCCCTTCTCCAGCATACCCTGGCGCCTGGATTCTCGATCCTGCCGATGCTGTTCGGCGAAAACAGTCCCGAAATCTACCGTACGGTCGCCGACCACCTCCTCTCGGTCCTGACCGATGACGACCTGATCGTGGCGAGCACGGACCTCTCGCACTACCCATCCTATCGCGACGCCACCAAAATAGACCATGTGACGCTCGAGCACATGAAAAACATGGATATCGAAAACCTTGAGCGCCATGAAGAGGAGATCAGGCGGCGGACCATTCCGGGGGCGACCTCGGCGTTCTGCAGCCCTGACGCGATCAAGACCCTGCTGGAAATCGCCCGCAAGCGGAAATGGAAGGCTGGCGAACCGTCTTATCGCAACAGCGGCGACGTGGTGCATGACGACCGGCTGGCCGTCGTCGGCTATGGCGCCATCGCGTTCTGCAAACCGTGAGCCGTTTCCAACCCATACCCCGGTAAACATGCAACAGGGCACCAAACCGGAGCCTCCACCGGAAAACCCGGTTCCGGAACCATTCTCCCTCAGCGCTTGCGCGCTCGAGTCGGCAGAGGCCACGAATCCCTTCACGAACGCACGGAGGCAGTTGGACGACGCTGCTGCCGTTATCGCACTCGACCCCGCCGTGCTTGAACTGCTGCGATGGCCCATGCGCGAACTCCATGTCACCATACCGGTCAGGATGGATGACGGCAGCACGAGGACCTTCCATGGCTTCCGGGTCCAGTACAACGACGCCAGGGGCGCAAACAAGGGGGGCATCCGCTTTCACCCCGAGGAGACCATCGACACCGTCAGGGCTCTTGCCGCATGGATGACCTGGAAAACCGCCGTTCTGGATATCCCCCTCGGAGGTGCGAAGGGTGGCGTGATCTGCGACACGAAAACCATGTCCAAGGGAGAGCTCGAACGCCTGTCCCGAGGCTACATCCGCCAGGTAGGGCGTGTGCTGGGCCTGGAAAAGGATGTGCCTGCACCCGATGTTTACACCACCCCCCAGATCATGGCCTGGATGGCCGACGAGTACTCCTTCATGCAGGGATACAACGATTTCGGTGTCACCACGGGCAAGCCGCTCGCCATTGGAGGCTCACTCGGGCGAGGGGATGCCACCGCCAGGGGTGGCGTCATCTGCATCCGCGAAGCCGCCAGCGAACTCGGCATCAAGCTCGAAGGTTCGACCATGGCCATCAACGGCTATGGCAACGCAGGATCCCTGGCGCACAAGCTCTCGGCAGAGCTCCTCGGCATAAACGTCGTGGCCGTCTCGGATTCGAAAGGGGGCATCTTCAACCCCCATGGCCTCGACTACGTGGCCGTCGTGGAACACAAGCGCCGAACCGGCTCGGTCCGCGGTTTTCCGGGAGCGGAACCACTCGCGAACGGTGATCTGCTCGAACTCGACGTCACGACGCTTGTCCCGGCAGCCCTCGAAGGGGAGATCACCTGCCGGAACGCCCAGAGGATCAAGGCACGCATCGTCGCAGAACTTGCAAACGGTCCGACCACGCCCGACGCCGACCAGCTCCTCCGCGAACAGGGGGTCTACGTCATCCCCGACCTGCTCTGCAACGCAGGGGGGGTCACCGTCTCCTATTTCGAGATGGTTCAGAACACCAGCGGCTGGTACTGGGAGGAAGAGGCGGTGCACCGGCAACTCGAGAAAAAGATGACGGCCGCGTTCAGGGCAGTTCACGACACCGCCCTTCGCCACGATGTCGGCAACCGCATGGGGGCCATGATCGTGGCCATCCGGCGAATCGAGGAGGCCATGCGCCTCCGCGGCTGGGTCTGAGCCTCTCTGGCGAACTGCTCCGGCTCGCCAGCAACACCTGCGGTGCATCCCCGGCAACAGACTCGGCCGCACCCTCGGTGTACGGCATGCTCAGGCACTCCCCGGCCAGGGGCACGGAAAGAGAACGATAACGATGACCTCCCGAGGCGACCTTACTCCCGAGCGTGTTGGCCTGCCCTGACCCTCGCCGCCAGCAAAGGAGCAAAAAACATAAAGAGGAAACCGGGAAGCATCAGACGCCCACTCGACAGATCGTAATCGGCCAGGATGCGGTCGACCGTATACCCAAGCCCAAGACCGAGACCAAATTCGAACATCAACGTGAGCACCACCCATATGAGGCCGGTCCCAAGCGCCCTGCCGAAATGTGCTTCGACGGGTGGACGGGCGTACCGCCATGAGACGGCAAAAACGATGGCGCATGCGGTCGCGACCCCGATCCAATGCGACCGCAGCTCCCCGAACTCCGGGACAAGGACGATCCGTCTGAAAACCCCGCTGACCGACTCGGCCGAAATGATCAGCAGCCATGCCAGGAGGGCCCGCTTCAGCGTCACGCCACACCTCTTCCTGACTCGCGCTGCGTGATCGAGGCGATCAGATCGGCGATTGAGAGCATCGGGAAGCTGTACATCTCCGAAAACCCGATTGCCTGAGCAAGGGTTGACATCGTTCCGTCGGGATTCGTGAGCTCACAGAGCACCCCGGATGGTTTCAGGCCTGCAAGCCGCATCAGGTCGACCGTCGCCTCGGTATGGCCCGGACGTTCGAGAACTCCGCCCGGTCGTGCCCGCAACGGAAACACATGGCCCGGACGCCGAAGGTCGACCGGCCTGGCGTCATCGGCGATCGCCGTCCTGACGGTCCTGACCCTGTCGGCCGCAGAAACCCCGGTCGAGACCCCTTCGGCGGCCTCGATCGACACGGTGAACGCCGTCTGGAACCCGCTCGTGTTGTCGGAAACCATCATCGGCAGGTCGAGGGAACCGACCTTTTCCGGAGTGAGACAGAGGCAGACAATGCCGCTGCACTCGCGGATAAGCAGCGCCATCTGGGCGACCGTGACCGATTCGGCAGGAAAAATGAGGTCGACCTCGTTTTCACGGTCGAAAGCGTCGGCGACCAGCACACCCCTGCCCTGACGAAGGGCGGCAAGGGCAAGGTCGACCCGATCGAAGGGGTCGTTGGCGAGGTGATTTTGTGGAAACTGATTCATGATCGTATGGTTGACATGGCGAAAATGCATGAATCAGGGCGCATCGGCGCAAGAAACGCACGTTGATCTCTTTCATCCGGACTCTGACCGTCGGCTTTGGAATTTCACCAAATCTGCTGACCCTCCGCCGTTGGCGAAGGCGCTCGCGGGCTCACCGGTGCGTGACCGGAATACCGCCGGTGGGGA
Organism: Chlorobiaceae bacterium; assembly: GCA_013334335.1. Lineage (GTDB taxonomy): Bacteria > Bacteroidota > Chlorobiia > Chlorobiales > Chlorobiaceae > Chlorobaculum. The sequence continues at coordinate 31,843 of JAAXXR010000007.1, read as the reverse complement.
GTTTCACCCCGCCCTGAGAATTCGCTCCCGGAATGTCCCGGAAGCATCGGGAAAATAAACACAGCCCGCTTGAGTTCAAAGCCCTGGCGAACAGGAAAGCTCGCCTGGTGAGCGGTTAGCCGGTGTGCAGCATACCGGTGAACTTTTTTATCTTCATCGGCATTTAGTAGGTTACGGAACATGGGGCAAGCTCAGCTGCCTGCAGTGTTCTCTCAGCCAAGTTCATTCACGTTAACCTTTCCACCAGGAGCCAATTATGCAGAAATGGGTCTGTGTGCCTTGCGGCTATGAATACAATCCGGAAGATGGCGATCCGAACAACGGTATCGACCCGGGAACACCATTCGAAGATCTGCCCGATGACTGGGTCTGCCCTGTATGCGGAGTCGACAAGTCGTTTTTTGAACCCGCAACCTGAACGAAGCGGAGCACCAGGAACGCAGGCAGCATCGGTCACTCCGATGCTGCTTTGTTTTATGCGCCGGTGAACGCCTACTTGACGGCGGAGCCCTCCTCTTCCGGCAGGCCTGCCGGAGAGGGTTCCGGATTTTTCGTGGCTGATGGCGCCGTGGCGGCAGAGTCAGGTGCGACCACCTCGTCGATGAGATACTGGGGAATCCCGATCGTCACCGTATCCGTGGCTGCTGCGCCTGCAGCCGGAGCCATCACCTCCTGGAAATCGGGGACCACGATTCCCCGCCTCAGCATGATCGCATAGATCCGCTTCGACCGTTTCCGGACGAATGACGACGAGCCGTCCGGCTTGTACCTGATCGGATTCGGCAGCACGGCGGCAAGCTTCGAAGCCTGCGATGCCGACAAACCGGCCGCACTGGTGCCGTAGTAGTGGCGGGCCGCCGCTTCGATTCCGAAAATGCCGTCGCCCCACTCGGCGATGTTCACATAGAGTTCAAGAATCCTTCGCTTTGACAATTCGCGCTCGATCCGCCAGGTAAGGATGGCCTCCTTGAGCTTCCTGACCGGGTTCTTCGAAGGCGACAGGTAGAGGTTCTTGACCAGCTGCTGGGTGATGGTGCTCGCACCGAATTTGAATTCCCGAGCCTTCATGTTCCTTTGCACGGCCATTTCGATCGCCTCGTAATCAAAGCCGTCATGCTTCCAGAATTTGTCGTCCTCGGAGATCAGTACGGCCTTGATCAGCGCGGGAGATACTTTTTTCAGGGACACCCACCGCTGCTGCACTTTTTTATCAAGCCCGTCGCGCTTCCACTCCGCCTCCCGGAACTCCATGAAGGCTGTTTTTTCTGGATTGGTCACGGCCAGCTTCGATATGTCGGGGTAGACGGCATATCGGCCGACATCTGCGACAAGAAAAACAAGAATCAACAGAAAGGCGTTTCTGAGAAATTTCATGGGGTGGAGATTCGGTTCCTGAAATCGCTGATTTTTCAAATTATAGCGTTTTAACACCCTTCATGAAAGATATTTGTGCCAGAACACGGGCAATCCTGACGTCAAATGAGTAACATGATTTCCAGGCGGGGATCGATTGGCCGGACTGAGGGGAGCAACCTTTGCCGGAATGAAGTTTTGAGGCCGGATTATCCGGCGCTCCGTGAACACAAAATTCAAAAAGCCATGATGCATCACCACAGTTTTACCGCAACCGGATTAGCCCTTGGCATGTCGGGGCTTCTGATGGTGCTGTCAGCCACTCCTGCGGCTGCGGCGGCGCCGGACGGGAAGGCGGTGTTCGACAGGAACTGCAGCGTCTGCCATTCGGTCATGCCGCCACCCAAATCGGCGCCACCGATTGTCCCTATCGCATCCCGGTACCATCAGCAGTTCAAATCGAAATCGCAGGGCATCGCCCACATGGTTTCGTTCATAAAATCGCCATCAAAACAAAAGGCGATCGCAGACCAGCAGGCGATAACCCGTTTCGGGCTCATGCCCCCCATGCAGTTGAGCGATGCCGAACTGAACGCCGTAGCCGGATGGATATGGGAGCAGGGAGTGGACGGTGGATGGGGCCCTGGATCGGGTGCCGGCAGGGGTCAGGGAAAAGGCGAATGTCTCCGGCAGCCGTAAGCATCGAAAACAGGCACCTCTTGCCGCAAGCAAAAACAGCAGGGAACCCCCTGCTGTTTTTGCTTACCATAACTACTGCCTTCTCAGTGGTAAGGCGTACCCTTGGGCAGACTCGAACTGCCGGCCAACAGTTTAGGAAACTGCTGCTCTATCCTCTGAGCTACAAGGGTATGGTACTCTATGGCGTTAATGTACGAAGTAGCCGTTAAAGAAACAAGTGATGAGTGACGAGTGACCGGACAGGGGAAAAAACCTCACCCATGCCCACTCGCCACGTCTTGCTACATCCTCCCGAACATCCTGTCCAGCTCGTCCAGGGAGAGCCGGATGATCACCGGACGGCCATGCGGGCAGACGTAGGGCATTCGGGTCGCAAAAAGCCGGTCGATCAGCATTCGCATCTCGTCGAGGCTCAGCTTCTGGCCGGTCATGATGGCGTTGCGGCATGAATAGGACTTGGCCAGGTTGTCCCGCTTGTCGAGCTTCAGCTTCGAGGCGTTCTCCTGGTACTCGGCGATCATATCCTGTACAATGGTGGCCTCGGTCCCGTCCCTCACGTCCGGCGGGACGCCTTCGATCATCACGCTCATTCCCCCGAACGCCCTGATGCTGAACCCCAGCCGGTACAGCTCCTCTCGGATCTCCTCGTACACTTCGTACTGCCAGGCCTTGAGGTCGATCTTCTGGGGAAACAGGAGCTGCTGCGAATTCGGCACCTCCTCATTCATGACATCGACAGCGCGTTCGTACAGCACCCGTTCGTGGGCCACGTGCTGGTCGATGATCATCAGGCCGGTCTTGATCTGGCAGACGATATACTTGTTGTGCAGCTGCCAGATCTTCGGGTCCCTGTCGGTCATCACCGTAGGTGCATCCTCGGCGAGCGGCACTCCGCTTCCGGGAGTACCCATGTCAGCCGCCTCGTGCACCGTATACGGCTCATCCCCGGCAGAAGGAGCGATGCCGGGAGCGGGCAGGTTGCCGGACGGCACTGCGCCGGAAGCAAACGACGGGAAGTCGAACGCGCCTTCCCGGTAATTTTTGTAGAGCTCACCGGTCGTCGAGCTGCGCCCCGGCCGGAAATCATAACCCAGCCGGCGCTCCGCACCGCTTTCGGTGTGAGCGGACGGTGCCGAAAACAGGCTTCCCGGAAGCGCTGCCGATGCTTCGGGCGAAAAATCCTGGAGCTGGATGGCTCGCCTGATGACCGGATAGACCATGTTCCGGACACTCTTTTCGTCCTCGAACCTGACTTCGAGCTTCGCCGGATGAACATTCACGTCCACCTTCGAGGAATCGATGCCGAGAAAAAGGAGGGCAAAGGCCGACTGACGCTCCACGAGCAGGTCGCCGTAAGCCTGCTGCACGGCCTGGGAAAGCATGCGGTTCTGTACGATACGGCGATTGATGTAGAAGTACTGGTCGTACTTCTGCCGCACCATCATGCCGGGACGGCCGAGATAGCCGCCAATGGAAAGATAGTCGTTCTCCTCGGTCACCTCGATGAGGCTGTCGCCGAAACCTTCCCCATAGAACAGGTCGAGTCGCTCCCGCACGTCGGATGTCCTGAAATGGAAGAGCTCCTCGTCGTCGTTGATCATTCGCCACTCGATCTCGGGGTAAGCCAGCACGAGCGCCTTGACCGATTCGTGGATATGCCGGAACTCGGTGGAGTTCGATTTGAGGAACTTGCGCCGCGCCGGTACGTTGAAAAAGAGGTTCCTGACAGAAATCGTGGTGCCGGCTTCGCACTGCACCGGCTGGATCCCTTCGACCACCCCCCCGTCACTCTTCACCTGAGAGCCCAGACGATCGTCCGCCCGACGGCTCTTCAGCTCGAAGTGGGAAACCGAGGAGATGCTGGCCAACGCCTCACCCCTGAAACCGAGCGTCGTCAAGGCCTCGAGGTCATCGACTCCCGTTATCTTGCTCGTGGCGAAACGTTCGACGCTGAGCAGCGCATCGTCACTGGCCATCCCGCAGCCGTTGTCGACAATCTGGATCAGCTGCTTGCCGGCATCCCTGATCGATATGGTGATGCGGCTCGCGCCGGAATCAATGGAGTTTTCGAGCAGTTCCTTGACCACCGAAGCTGGCCGCTGCACCACTTCGCCAGCGGAGATTTTGTTGGCGACGATATCGGGGAGTTTAACAATGGAGGCCATAAAGCACGCGCACAGGTTTCATTCTTACGACAGCGTAAAACCTAATATCGAAAAAAAACTGCTCCTGAAGACGACCTCATTTCGATCAGAGGCCTTGAGTGAAGCCAGTGGCCCCCCATCGGGCATGGTTGCAATCTGCTGCCCCTGCCAAGCAACATTGTCCGACCGGAAAAGTGGCCCGGGCCGGAAGGAGCACGAGATGGATGTTCCTCCCGTGTCAGGCTCGATGCTCCCTGAGGCGTCCGAGCAGTGCCCGCAGGGCGGCTTCGCTGAACCGTATCTTGTTCTGGCGACGATCGCCATGCATCGAAAGGGTCAATGCTTCCAGTGAAACCGCTCCCCCGGACGATCTCGATGCGACGGCCAGACAGATCGTGCCGACCGGTTTTTCGGGTGTGGCGCCGCCTGGCCCGGCGATGCCTGTGGTGGCCACGGCCAGATCCGCCCCGCTCTGCTCCAGGCAACCCCTGGCCATTTCGAGAGCCACGGGCTCGCTGACCGCCCCGTGGCGGGCGATGGTCGACTGGTCGACGCCAAGCAGCCGCTGCTTCGCCTCGTTGCTGTAGGTGACCACCCCCTGGAGGAAACAACCGGAAGAGCCGGGAACATCGGTGATGCGGCTGGAGACAAGGCCGCCGGTGCAGGATTCGGCAACGGACAGTGTCAGCCCGCGTTCGATCAGCAGCTTGACGACCACCTCTTCAAGGGAGGCGTCCGACGTGGCGTAAACGAAAGAACCTGCCTTATCCATGATCGCCTCGACCACCCCGAGGTTCTCCTCCTCGACCGCGTCGCGCGATGTTCCTGAGGTGCTCACCATGAGGCTCACCCCGGCGGCATGGGGCAGGTAGGAGAGTGTCGTTCCGGAAGGCAGTTGATCCTCCACGTCGGCGATTTTCCGGGCCAGGAGGTTTTCGCCGATTCCCATCGTCATGACCGGCGTGTGCCGGATGAAGGCGCCGGAGAGCGGCGCGAAAAACGGTGTGACCGTCAGGATCATCATGGCCTCCATCTCCGTTGGTACGCCGGGCATGAGCACGAGGTGGCGATTGCCGAAACGGGGAGCACCGTCGATGATCATGCCGGGAGCGGTGCCCTTCGTGTTCGGCACCGGGACCGAGCCCTCGATGATCATGGCCTGGTCGCGCATCTCTTCGGTCACCTCGAGACCCCGACGCCGGAATATATCGGTGATCCGCTCAAGGGCACCCGGAAAAACGGTGAGTCCCCGGCCGAGCAGTTCCTGCACGGCCTTGCGGGTCCGGTCGTCCTTCGTCGGGCCGAGCCCTCCGGTCACCAGCACCAGGTCTGATCGTTCGAGCGACGAAGCGATGCTCTCTTTGATCGCCTCGGGATCGTCGGAACAGGTCACGATGCGCTCGACCGGAATGCCGATCGTCCCAAGGGTCCGGGCGATAAAGGGAGCGTTGGTGTTGACCCGGTGCCCCTTGAGCAGCTCGTCGCCGATGGAGACGACGACGGCTTTCATGGTTCTCGCGGTCATACCAGGTACCCGGCTATTCTGAGAATGTCGGCAAACACGCCTCCGGCCGTAACCTCTCCGCCCGCTCCAGGTCCCTTGACCACGAGCGGCGTCTTGAGGTAGCGGTCCGTGGTGAACACCACGAGGTTCTCGGTGCCGTTGAGGCCGGCCACCGGGCTCTTGAGCGGCACCCGTTTGAGACCGACCCTCGCCTTCCCCTCCTTGAGTTCGCCAGTGAAGGCAAGGGTCATGCCGTCGGCCGAAGCCTTCCTGATCTCCTCCGCATACCAGTCGTCGACGCCGGCAAGCCGGTCAAGAAACTCACCGGGGCTCATCTCCCCACGGCAGCTCTCGGGCACCAGGCTTTCGCACTCGACATCGGCATAGTCGAGCTGGTAACCAAGCTCCCGGCCGAGGATAAGCAGTTTCCTGGCGAAATCTGCACCGGAAAGATCGTCCCGCGGATCCGGTTCGGTGTATCCGGCCGCCTTGGCGTTCCTGACCACTTCGCTGAAGCGTCCGCCTTTGCGCAACTCGTTGAAAATAAAGCTGAGCGTACCCGACAACACTCCTTCGATGCAGATGATCTTGTCACCGCTGTTGCGCAGGTCGTTCAGGGTGTTGATGATCGGCAGGCCTGCGCCGACGTTGGTCTCGTAGAGAAACTTCGCGTTGCTCTTGCGGCAGGCGTCGGTGATTCGACGATAGAGCTCCCAAGAGCCGGCCATACCGAGCTTGTTGGCCGTCGCCACCGAGATGTTGGACTGCAGGAGACCCGGATAGATCTCCGCGACCTTCGTACTCGCCGTGCAGTCCACCACGATGGTGTTGTGCAGGTTCATCTCCCTGATGAGCCGGATGTACTCCGCAATGCCGTCCTGTCCGGTGCGGGGTTTCATGGCTTCGTGCCACTGCCCGAGGTCGACTCCCTCCCGGTCGAGCGCCATTGAGCGGGTATTGGCCAGGCCGCAGACCATCACGTCGAGGTCCTTCTCCTGCTGCAGCGTCGCACGGTGGGCGCTGATCTGGCTGATCAGGCTCTTGGCTATCGTACCCGTTCCGACAATGAACACATGCACCTTGCGCCGTGACAGGAAAAATGACTCATGTATGCAGTTGAGCGCCTTGTCCTCGTCGCTGTTGTCGATGACCAGCGAGATGTTCATCTCGTTGGCCCCCTGGGCGACAGCGATCACGTTGATGCCGTTCTTGCCGAGCGTTTCGAAAAGCTGGGCGGAGACGCCGGGATGGCCGGACATCTTGTTGCCGACAACGGCGACCATCGCCAGGTTGCGACGCACATGCAGCGGCTCGATCCTGCGATCCTCGATTTCGCGGGTGAACTCCTCCTCGAGCACCTTTTTGGCCATCGAAGCCTGCCCGGGAGCGATGGCAAGGCTGATCGACTGTTCGGACGACGCCTGCGAAATGAAGATGATGTTGATGCTGTGCCTTGCAAGGCAGGTGAACAGGCGCGACGCGGTTCCCGGCACACCGGCCATCCCGCTTCCGGCAAGATTGAACAGCACGACACGGTTGATCGAGGTAAGGCCGGTGACCGGACGCGGCAGCGAGGATTCATCAGCAGTCAGCTGCCCGATCCTCGTTCCCGGAGCGTCGGGGTTGAAGGTGTTCCTGATCAGCACAGGAATGCCGGCCTTCATGGCAGGTTGTACGGCCAGCGGATGCAGCACCTTGGCACCCGCATGGGAAAGCTCCAGGGCTTCGGCATAGCTGATCTCCGGAAGCACTCTCGCATCGGGCACACGCTTCGGGTCGGCGCTGAAGAAACCGTCGACATCGGTCCAGATCCAGACTTCAGTGGCATGCAGCGCGGCACCGAGAATGGTTGCGGTATAGTCGGAACCGCCACGCCCGAGGTTCGTGACCGAACCGTCCGGGGCTGAAGAGATGAAGCCGGTAACCACCGGAACCACCTCGTTCACCCGCACCCGCTCACGCACGAGACGGTCGGTTGCATGCATGTCGACCTTCGCGTAGCCGTGGTTGTTGTCGGTCACGATCACCTCCCGGGCGTCAACCACCTCCGCAGGTATTCCCGCCTGCACGAAGTAGCTCCCGACGATCCATGCCGACAGCCGTTCACCATAGCTCAGCACCAGCGCGAGACTCTTGTCTGAAAGCTCCCGGAGCAGGAACACGCCATGGACGACATCCTCAAGTTCGGACATCATTGAACCGAGCCAGGACTCCGCATCCTCCTGTCCGCCCTGGCCGAACAGCTCGTGCACGATCGCCCGGTGAAGCGACGCGATCTCGCCCAGACGGTCCTGATAGGAGAGTTCGCCCCTGCCGGCAAGCGTTGCGGTTTCGGCAAGCATGTCGGTCACCTTCTGGATCGCCGACACGACGACCACCAGACGGGTTTCGCCACAAGCCTCCCTGACGATGCCTGCCACATGCCTGATCCTTGATGCGGACCCGATCGAGGAACCTCCGAACTTGTATACTCTCATGCTGAAGTTGACTGCGTTACGGTAATTGAAAGTCCCCCTAATTTCTCACGGCCGGGTGAAATATACAAGCCGGACGACCCCTCTTTTTCGACTCTTTGACATCCGGCCCTTCGGTATCGTCCATCAACGCCGTCGCCGTTGTAAACAGCAAAGCGCCCGAACATGCGGGCGCTTTGCGTGAAGTCTGTCGGAAGATCCATCAATTCTTGAGTGCGTCGGCGCCGGCGACGATTTCACTCAGCTCCTTGGTGATGGCTGCCTGACGGGCCCTGTTGTAACTGATATTGAGCAGGCGGATCAGCTCCTTGGCGTTCTCGGTGGCGGAGTCCATTGCCGCCATACGGGCAGCCTGCTCGGCGGCGTTCGACTCGAGCATGACCCTCCAGACCTGAGTGTTCAGGTGTTTGGGTACCAGGACGTCGATGATGGCCGAAGGCGAGGGCTCATAGAGGTACTCGCTGCCACTGTCGCTTGCTCCCGGCTCGGGAGCTATCGGCAGAAGCTGTTCGACCTTCAGGTTCGGGGCAAGCACCGACTTGAACTCGTTATATACCACCAGGACACGATCCACCTCTTTGGAGAGGTACATCTTCGAGGCGGTCTCGGCGATCTCCCTGGCCGTACTGAAGTCGAGGTTCTGGAACACTGCCGGGTACCCTGACGTGATGTTGTAGTTCCTCTTGCGGAAAAAGTCGGTGCCTCTCGTACCGGCACAGATCATGGTCACGCCGCCGTTCTTGTACAGGTCGGCATAATCCTCATGGATCACCTTCTGTGCAAGCTTGATGATGTTGGTGTTGAAGCCTCCGCACAGACCCCTGTCGGAAGTGATCAGGATCACAAGCAGCTTCTTGACCTCTTCGCGGGGTGAAAGCAGCGGGTTGAGCGACGTATCGACCTTGGCCGACAGCGACGCAAGCATCTCCTTGAGCTTCCCGGCATAAGGTCGGGCCTGGATAGCCCTGTCCTGCGCCCTTCTCAGCTTCGCGGCCGCGACCATCTTCATGGCCTTGGTCACCTGCTGCGTGGATTTGATACCCTTGAGACGGATTCGTATGTCCTTTAAAGTAGGCATGTATTCCGATACGTTAGTGTAATTGCTGTAAAATTATGAGGTTCCCCCGAAACCTGCCTCGCGGCATTGCCCGGGGGGACCTTTTCACTGTTGGTTAAATCTTCAGCTTCTCCTTGAAGGAGCTGACAAATTTCACAGCGATATCTTTCAGCTTCGCGGCCGTATCGGCTTCAAGCGCACCAGTCGTTGCGATCGAGGTCAGGATTTCCGGGTGCTTCTGCTCGAGCATCGCATGGAACTCCTCTTCGAAGCGGCGGATGTACTTCAGGTCAACCGTGTCGAGCAGTCCCTGGGTGCCGACGAAGACGATGGCGACCTGCTTTTCGACAGGCATCGGGATGTACTGGCCCTGCTTCAGGATTTCGACCAGGCGGGCGCCCCTGTCGAGCTGTGCCTTGGTGGTCTTGTCGAGGTCGGAACCGAACTTCGAGAAAGCCTCGAGTTCACGGAACTGGGCAAGGTCGAGACGAAGCGTACCGGCAACCTTCTTCATGGCCTTGATCTGAGCGGCGCCGCCGACGCGGGAGACCGAGATACCGACGTTGATGGCCGGTCTCTGACCTGCGTTGAACAGGTTCGACTCAAGGAAGATCTGACCGTCGGTGATCGAGATCACGTTGGTCGGAATGTATGCGGACACGTCGCCGGCCTGGGTCTCGATGACCGGAAGTGCGGTGAGGCTGCCTCCGCCCTTGACCAGCGGCTTCATGGGTTCCGGAAGGTCGTTCATCTTCCTGGCAACCTCGATGTCGTCGGTGATCTTCGCAGCTCTTTCCAGCAGGCGTGAGTGCAGATAGAACACGTCGCCGGGGTAGGCTTCACGTCCCGGGGGACGGCGAAGAAGCAGGGAAAGCTGGCGGTAGGCCACGGCCTGTTTCGAAAGATCGTCATACACGACCAGCGCGTGGCGGCCGGTGTCACGGAAATATTCGCCGATGGTCGCGCCGGCGAACGGAGCGATGAACTGCAGCGGGGCCGGATCGGAGGCCGTGGCCGAAATGACCGTGGTGTACTCCATGGCACCATATTTTTCGAGGGTGTTGACCACCTGGGCGACCGTCGAGCCTTTCAGGCCGATGGCAACATAGATGCAGAAAACCCCTTTACCCTTCTGGTTGATGATCGTGTCGAGTGCGACGGCGGTCTTGCCGGTCTGGCGGTCGCCGATGATCAGCTCACGCTGGCCGCGGCCGATCGGGATCATGGCGTCGATTGCCTTCAGACCGGTCTGGAGGGGCTCGTGCACCGATTTACGGAAGATGACGCCAGGTGCCCTGCGCTCGAGCGGCAGGCGGATATCAGTATCAATCGGGCCTTTGCCGTCGATCGGCTCGCCGAGCGGGTTGATGACCCTGCCAAGCATGGCTTCGCCGACCGGGATAGAAGCAAGAATTTTTGTTCTCTTAACCGTATCGCCTTCCTTGACGGCCTTGGACTCGCCGAAAAGCACGGCGCCGACGTTGTCCTCTTCGAGGTTCAGCGCCATTCCCATCACTTTATTCGGGAATTCGAGAAGCTCACCGGCGGCGACGCTGGACAGGCCATACACGCGGGCGATACCATCACCGACCTGCAGCACTGTGCCTACATCATAAACGTCCGCTTCCGACTCGAAACCCGCGAGCTGCTTGCGGAGAATGGAAGACACCTCATCGGGTCTGACTGTTGTTGACATATGGAATTCGATAGGTTATTGTTAAGAAAACAAAAAGATTCTCCGTACCTTCTTTTGGAATCAGCTACGGCCTTCCCACTCCAAAAAATAAAAGCCAAATTTAATGAAAAGCTTTTAGTAATTCAAGTGCTCATGACAATTAGATAAAGAGCCATACCTTCTATCCGCTTCACCTTACCGATTCAGGAATCTTGCTCTGATATACTACTATGAAAACCGTCACTGGATTTGCGTCGGCGACCGTCGGAAACGTCGCCTGCGGTTTCGACGTTCTCGGTTTCGCCATTACGGAACCTGGTGATGAGGTGATCCTGACGCTTCAGGAAGAACCCCGGCCTGACTGCCTGGTCTCCATCATTGAAATCGTCGGTGACGGGGGTGCACTTCCGCTCGACCCGAGGAAAAACACCTCGAGTTTCGTCGTCCTGAAATTCCTCGAATACATCCGTACCGTCAAGGGAATCCCGTTCAACGGCCACATCGACCTGACGCTGAAAAAGAACCTGCCGCTCTCCAGCGGTATGGGCAGCAGCGCAGCGAGCGCTGCCGCGGCTCTCGTGGCAGCCAACGAACTGCTCGGATCCCCCTGCTCCAAGATGGAACTCGTCCATTTCGCCATCGAGGGCGAACGCGTGGCCTGCGGCTCGGCCCATGCCGACAACGCCGCGCCGGCCATGCTCGGCAACTTCATTCTCATACGGAGCTACCATCCGCTTGACCTCATCACCATAAAGCCGCCGAAACATCTCTATTGCACGCTCGTGCATCCGCACACCGAGCTCAAGACCTCGTTCGCCCGTTCGGTGCTGCCCAAAAGCATCCCGCTCACGACAGCCACGCAGCAGTGGGGCAATGTCGGCGCCCTGGTCTCCGGCTTGCTGATGGAGGATTACGACCTCATCGGACGTTCCCTGGTCGATGTGGTCGCCGAACCGAAACGGGCCCCGCTCATTCCGGGCTTCACCGAAGTCAAGCATGCCGCCCTGGAAACGGGAGCGCTCGGCTGCAGTATCGCAGGGTCCGGTCCCTCCGTGTTCGCGTTCTCGTCGTCGAGGCAGATGGCGCTCGCCGTCGGCACCGCCATGCAGGAGGCGTTCCTGCACTCGAAAGCGGCTCTTCCTTCTGACATGTGGGTCTCACCGATCTGCAGCGAGGGCGCCAGGGTAATCAGCTCAACACCTTGACCAGCTTCACTCCATGATCTTTTTCAGCACCAGCAAATCGTCAACACCGGTTTCGTTGAAGCGGGCGACCCTTGAAGGCCTGGCCCCGGATGGCGGCCTCTATGTGCCCGCTGAAGTACCTCGTTTTTCGGCAGAGGAGCTTTCGCTGCTCGAAAGCGGCACATTCAACAACGTGGCCTTCTCCATTGCCAGGAAGTTCGCCGGCGCCGAAGTGCCACTCGACACCCTGTCACGGCTTATCGACGAATGCTACGGCTTCGACACCCCCCTGCGGGAGGTCGGCGAAGGAACCTTCGTCGAAGAGCTGTTCCACGGTCCGACACTGGCGTTCAAGGATTACGGCGCCAGGTTCCTGGCCCGCATGACCGGCTATTTCGCGGCCGAAGACCGGAAAATGATCACCGTACTGGTGGCCACCTCCGGTGACACGGGCAGCGCGGTCGCCTACGGATTCAACGGCATCCCGAACACGAGGGTGGTCCTGCTCTATCCGTCGGGCAAGGTCAGCCGTCTCCAGGAGCAGCAGCTCACCACCGCGGGAGACAACGTCTTCGCCCTCGAAGTGCAGGGTGACTTCGACGACTGCCAGCGCCTCGTCAAGCAGGCGTTCGTGGACCCCGACCTGAAGCGCGCCCTCACCCTGACATCAGCCAACTCGATCAACATATCGCGCCTGATTCCGCAATCGTTCTACTATGCCTGGGCATCGCTCCAGCTCTCGAGACGATTCCCCGGAAAACCCCTGCTGTTTTCCGTGCCCAGCGGCAACTATGGCAACCTCACCGCCGGGGTGCTCGCCAGAATGATGGGCTTCCCTATCGGCCATTTCGTGGCCGCGTCGAATGCGAACGACAGCGTGACCCGCTACCTCAGCGACGGACGTTACGAGCCAAGGCAGACCGTCAGGACACTCACGACGGCCATGGACGTGGGAAATCCGAGCAACTTCGCCAGGCTGCTCCACTTCTACGACAACGATTTCAGGAAAATGGGCTCGGAGATCACCGGCATCTCGGTGACGGATGGGGAGACCATCGAGACCATCCGTTCGGTTTACGAGCGGAGCGGTTACATCATGGACCCGCACACCGCCGTCGGGTACCGGGCGCTCGAGGAGTTCCGGAGGGCGCGTCCGGGTGACGGCTATCCCGGTGTCGTGCTCTCGACGGCCCATCCGGTCAAATTCGACGAGGCCATCATGACGGCCATCGGAGCGGAGGTGCCCATTCCGGAAGAGATGAAGGCGGTCATGGACAAACCCAAGAAGGCCACCCTGATCGGCAACGGGTACTCCGACCTTTCACGATTTCTCCAGAACCTGGACCGGTAAACAGGCTTTCGAATTATGAACCTCCAGACACTTCTCTTTTTTCTGGTGCTCCTGCCGGTCATGTTCTTCGGCCTGTCGATCGGGCTCGTGCTCAACCTCATCGACCCGACCGGGGACCTTTTCTACCGGATGACCGCCTGGTGGGGACGGTTCTCGGCAACACTGCTGGGCATTTCGATCGAAGTGGAGGGCGCAGAGCACTACCAGCCGGATAAAACCTATCTCATCGTCAGCAACCACGCCGGTATGGCCGACATCCCGCTGATCCTTGGATCAATCCGCCTGAATCTGCGCTTCGTAGCCAAGGAGGAGCTTGGGCGTATTCCCATCCTCGGATGGACGCTGAAAGGCAGCGGCTATGTCCTGATCAAACGGGGGCAGAACCGTGAAGCCCTGCAGAGCCTGCTCGACGCAACCGTCCAGTTGAAGAAGGGGCATTCGATCCACATCTTTCCGGAAGGCACCAGATCGGTTGATGGCCGGTTGCTGCCGTTCAAGCGCGGAGCGTTCATCATCGCCCGAAAAGCCGGAGTACCCGTGCTTCCGGTGACCATCATCGGCAGCAACCTCATCACCCCGAAAAAAAGCCTGAAGATAAGGAAGGGGCATATCCGTATGGTCATCGGCGAACCGATCAACCCCTCCAGTTTCAGCAGCGCCGAAGAGCTCCAGCAGGCGGTCCATGACGCCATCGCGGGAAACCTGGAGAAGCACTCCTCCACCCTGGGCTCAAGCCCGGGGCAAGGGAAGAAAATGGAAGATGATCAGTGTCCGGAGGGGTGAAACCCTCCTGAATTGGGGACGCTCCGTCCTCGTCACTCATTTCATAAGAAGGTGAAGCCTTCGGCTTCATGCCGAACTGGAGCTCGGCGCTCCCAGGGAATTTGGCACACTCAGGGA
>JAAXXR010000007.1:0-17402 GCA_013334335.1 Chlorobiaceae bacterium | reverse complement strand
CAGGGAGGACGGCGTTCCGTGGCTCGTCACGCCTCCCCCCTCCCGTCTCTCGTCACAGCTGTTTGTACAGATTCACCATCTCGATGGCGCCCATGGCGGCGTCGAAGCCCTTGTTGCCGGCTTTCGTCCCCGCCCGCTCGATAGCCTGCTCCAGGTTCTCGGTGGTCAGCACCCCGAAGGTCACCGGAATCATGCTCTCCATACCGACCTGGGCGATCCCTTTGGTCGCCTCGGCAGCAATCACGTCGAAATGGGGTGTCGACCCCCTGATGATCACCCCGAGCGTCACGATCGCGTCGAACTTCCCGGACAGGGCGGCTTTGCGCGAAACCGCCGGAAGCTCGAACGCCCCGGGACACCTGACGACCGTGATCTGGTCAGCGGAACCTCCATGGCGGACGATGCAGTCGATCGCGCCTTCGACGAGCTTCTGGCCGATGAAATCGTTGAAACGCGAAACCACCAGGCCGAACCTGATGCCTTCTGCCGAGAGGTTACCCTCGATGTTCTGTATCTGCATAACTCCTTCCTTTTGATGTTATCCTGTAACGCTGAAATTGTGGACGCAATGGACCGGCATGCCCGAATCTCCACTATCCATTATCCACTAAACCCCATCATTTTCTCGACCAGCTCGATGATCACGTGCCCGAGGGCGATGTGGCACTCCTGCACACGGTCGGCTGATCCCGAATGGGGCACGACGATCGAAAGATCGGCATGCTGAAGCATCGATCCACCGTCGCCGCCCAGGAGGGCCATGGTCTTCATTCCCCGGGTTCGTGCCCGTTCGAGTGCCTTGCAGACATTCGGGCTGTTGCCGCTGGTTGAAAGACCAAGAATGATATCCCCTTCACGCCCATAGGCTTCGACCAGCCTGGCGAACACCTCGTCGAAACCGAGGTCGTTGGCTCCCGCGGTCAGGGCCGAGGTGTCGGTGGAAAGTGCGATGGCCGGCAATGCCGGGCGAGTGACGCTGCTCCGGTAACGGATGGTCAGCTCTGCGGCCAGATGCTGGGCGTCGGCCGCGCTGCCTCCGTTGCCGCAGATGAGGAGTTTGCCTCCCTCATCGAATGTGCCGGCGATCATCCGCGCCATGGCCACGACGACGTGGCTGTTCTGCCGGGCGACCGTCTCTTTCAGTCGCGCGCTGTAGAGCAGCGTGTCGAGCACGATCTCCTCGTAACGCGTTCCGCCGATTCCCCCTTCCGAACAACTGCACTGCCTTGCCATGATGTTGGTACTTATGGTGACCTTTTGATAAACCGCACAGTATATAAATATAAAGAAAAATGGGATCAGACCGATCCGGCTGATCAGTCCGATCGGTCCGACCAAAAAAAAGGCCGGCACGCGAGGGCGGCCGGCCTGGAATGATCAGCGGACAGCGCTCAGTGGTACTTTGCGCTCTCCTCCTTGACGAATTCGACAAGGCACTTCAGGTTTTCGGGATCCATATCGGGCAGGATGCCGTGGCCGAGGTTGAACACGTGGCCGGACTGCGCGGTGTGCTGGCCGAAAGACTTGAGGATCTTGGCGGCTTCCGACTTGATCTTCTCCTGCGTGCCGTAGAGAACCGTCGGGTCGAGGTTGCCCTGGAGGCAGACCCGGTCCTTGAGCTCTGCGCGAGCCTTACCGATTTCGATCCCCCAGCCGAGGCCCATGGCGTCGCATCCCGTGTCGGCGATATCGCTGAGCATGGTGTTGCAATCCTTGGAGAAGACGATAACCGGAGTGTCGGGATATTTGGCCTTCACGGCGGCAACGTTCTGCTTGATGTACGGAAGGGCGAATTCACGGTAGTCGTCCTCGGAGAGCGCGCTTGCCCAGGAGTCGAAGATCTGGATGGCGTCGGCGCCGGCTTCGACCTGCTTGACGATGTAGGCGCTGATACAGTCGGTGATCTTCTGGAGAAGCTGATGTGCCATCTTCGGTTCGCGGTACATCATCTTCTTGGCGAATGCGTAGTTCTTCGAACCGCCGCCTTCGACGGCGTAGGTGAAGAGGGTCCATGCGGCACCCGAGAAGCCGATCAGGGGAACCCTGTTGTCAAGCTCCCTTTTGGTCATGCGGAGGGCGTCCAGCACGTAACCCAGTTTCTCGTCGATGTCCGGGTCGATCAGCTTGTCGATATCTGCCTGCGAACGGATCGGAGGGGTGAGCTTGATGCCTTTGGTTTCGATGATTTCGACGTTCATGCCCATGGCCTCGTTGACCACGAGAATATCGGAAAAGATGATTGCGGCGTCCACACCCATCAGATCCACTGGCTGGATGGTGACTTCGGTAGCCAGTTCGGGGGTTTTGCAAAGCGTCAGGAAATCGGTTTTTTCCCTGACTGCACGATACTCAGGCAGATAGCGGCCCGCCTGGCGCATGACCCAGATGGGAGTACGGGGGGTAGCCTGCCTCTTCAACGCCCGAAGAAAAAGATCATTTTTGAGCATGGAATGCAATGATTAAAGATGTTGAGAAATGAGCTGCCCCCATGGCCGGGCCTGACGACCAGATACCGTGCGGGCATTGCAATGCGAGTGCAAACTTACACTTTTTTGGCGATTTTTTAAAACGCTTGCTGCACCCTCAACCCTGCAATTTTCATAAAAAGCTCTGCCGGCTTGCCGTCTCACCGGACTTGGGGATCGTCATGACGGCAGCAACTGCAGAATGCAGCGAATCCCGCCCCGCCACCCATCACTCGTCACGGCTTATGCCGTCACGATATGGCGACGAATGCCGAGCTGACGGTCGGAGTAGCCAAGCGCGAGGCCGACCACTTCGGACAGGTGGAAAACGGGGATGGAACCGCGCAGGCCGTTTTTCTTCAGGGCTTTGGACTGGTAGCCGTCAAGCACGGTATGGCAGAGCGGACAGGGTGTGACGATGCAGTCGGCCTTTTCGTCCATGGCCTCCTTCAGGGCTTCGGCGGCGACGTTCAGGGACTCCTCTTCGGCGACAAGCAGGGTGTGGAAACCGCAGCAGCGGTTCTTGTGATCGTAGGGGATGGTGCGCCCGCCGAGCGCTTCGAGCAGCAGATCGAGCGACGTGGGTTCGAGGGGATTGTCCCTGCCAAGCACGGTCGACGGCCTGAGGATGTGGCAACCATAAAAGGGGGCGATGCGCAATCGGCTCAGTGGTGTCTTCACCTTCGCACGTATCGCGTCAAGGCCGACATCGTCGATGAGCACCCAGAGCAGGTGGCGCACTTCGGAGGTGCCGCGGTACTCCAGCCCCTCCTTCCTGAGCAGATCGTTCACTTCGGCCTTCAGCTCAGGAGACTCGTCAAGCTTCTTCTTGGCGCTGCGGATGGTCATCAGGCAGGTGTTGCACGACACCACCAGATCCATGCCCAGCTTCTCGGCAGCCGCGATGTTGCGTGCGTTGACCAGGGCGAAGTGTTTCGGGCTGACGTAGTCGAGGTTGCTGCCGCCACAGCAGGTGCTTTCGTGCAGGTTGACCATTTCTATGCCAAGGTCGTGCTGCCAGAGCTGGATCGAACGATCGACCTCCCTGGTCATGGACTCGTTGATGCAGCTCTGGTAATAGGCATAACGCTTCATAAGGCTATTCTCCGGATTTTTTTTCATGATCCTTCGCCACATGTCCGCTCATCTCCCTGAACTCCGCACGGAACTGCTCGATACCGCTGGTCGACTTGACCAGCAGCGGGGGTGGAGGCGTCCTGCGCTTGATGACCATCTTGAACGCCATCGGCAGGAGGTTCTTCAGGGTCCAGGCGACGCCGTTCGTCCTGATCGGCAGGGTGGCTTCGACCAGTTTGCCTTTCTTGCCGATATCCGTCATGAAGGCTTCGGCGTGGCGGGCTCCGCTGGTATCCTTGACGCCGCGCCGTTCGATGGCGTCCTCACGGATGCCATGGATGGCGTCCATGATCGGGATGTGCTTGACGCAGGTCTCCTGGCAACGGTAGCAGTGGGTGCAGTCCCACACTCCGTGATCCCCCACCAGACCGGCAAGCCGCTGTTCGTGGCTCGCATCGCGGCTGTCGACGTTCATGCGGTAGGATTTCAGCAGCACGGCAGGCGATACATAGTCGCGGTTGGCCCGCAGGATGGTGCACTCCGAGACGCATGACGCGCAGAGAATGCAATCGGTCGCCTTGTCGTACTTCCGGAACTCCTCCTCTGAGACCAGGAACTCTTTCCGGCCCCACTGCTCTTCGGGCATCTTTGAATCGACCCAGTTCGAAAATTGCTGCATCTTCCCGACCAGCGGGTCCATCTCGACCACCAGGTCCTTGATCAGGGGAAGGTTTCTCAGGGGCTCAACCCTGATGACGTTCGGCTCCCTGGTTCGCTCGAGTTCATCCCACACCTGTGTCGTGCAGGCGAGCTTGGACATGTTGTTGATCCTCATGGCGCAGGAGCCGCAGATGCCGGCCTGGCAGAATGCCCTGAAGGTAAGCGAGGCGTCGACGTGCTCCTTGATATAGTTCAGGGCCCTGAGCACGGTGATACCTTTTTCGAGCTTGATCGTATAATCGTCGAAATAGGGCTTGCTGTCCACCTGGGGATTGAAGCGGTGCACCCTGAAGGTCACGTCCCGCTTTTCCTCGATATGCTGTTTGCTTGAATCGGTCATCGATACTCCTGCTTAATAGGTTCGTTCCTGGAGTTCATACCTTCCCATGCTCACCGGTTTGAACCCGAGCACGGGCTTGCCGTTCATGAGCGTGTAGGTGGTATGACGGTGCCAGTTGATGTCGTCCCGGGTCGGGTAGTCGGTCCTGGTGTGCGAACCCCGGCTCTCCTCACGGACGAGCGCTCCGGCGGCCACGGTTTCCGCCAGGTCCAGCATGTTCCTGAGCTCGAGAACCTGCACCAGGTTCGTGTTGTAGACGTCACCGGTATCGAACACCCGCACGTGGGAGAACCGCTCTTTCAGTGCGGCGATCTCCTCGATGCCACGGTGGATTTTCGATGACTCCCGGTAGATGCCGACATTCATGCCGAGCGTCTGGCCGAGCTCCTCCCGCAGGGTTCCGTAACGTTCGTAATGGCCTTTTGAGCGCATAAAGCTTCTGATCTCCTGATCCTTGTCGGCGACCTCGTTGTCCAGGATCGGTGAAGGATTGAACCCTCCCGCCTCTTCGGCCGCTGCCCTGCCGGCGATCCTGCCGAAAACCAGGATATCAAGCAGCGAGTTGCCACCAAGTCGGTTGGCACCGTGCACCGAAACGCACCCGCACTCGCCGGCCGCATAAACCCCCTCCATCACCGTGCGGCCGAAATTGTCGGTATCGATCCCGCCCATGGAGTAGTGCGCCGTCGGACGGACCGGAATCGGCTCGTCGATCGGATCGACGCCCTCGAAGTACATGCACATCTCCCTGATCTGCGGCAGGCGCGACTTGATCAGGTCGGCGCCAAGATGGCGGAGGTCCAGGTGGAGATACTTGCCTGCCGGACTGTCGAAACCACGCCCTTCGAGGATCTCGGTCTCGAGAGAACGGGAAACGAGATCCCGGGGGCCGAGTTCCATCTTCTCCGGCGCATAGCGCGACATGAAGCGCTCACCGAGCGCGTTGACCAGATAGCCCCCCTCTCCGCGTGCGCCTTCGGTCACCAGGAGTCCGCTCTTGCGCAGCCCGGTCGGATGGAACTGCACGAACTCCATATCCTTGAGCGGAATGCCCGCACGGTAGGCGATGGCCTGCCCGTCGCCGGTGTTGCCCGCAGCGTTGCTGGAGCGGTTCCAGTACATTTTGGCATAGCCGCCGGTCGCGAAGATGACCGTTCTGGCGGGAAACGCCTCGACCTTTCCCGTCTTGATGTTCATGGCGATAATCCCTTTCGACCGGCTTCCGTCGAGCGACAGGTCAAGCGCGAAATATTCGTTGAAAAACTGCACCCCTTTCCTCAGGCACTGTTCGTAGAGGGTCTGCAGGATGGTGTGGCCGGTCTTGTCGGCACAGTAGCAGCACCGGGGACGACCGGCGCCTCCGAACGGACGCTGTGCAATGGTTTTGTCATCGAGCCTCGACCATGGCGTACCCATGTTCTCGAGCTCCCTGATGATCTTCGGTGCTTCGGAGCAAAGCACTTCAACCGCATCCTGGTCGGCCAGATAATCGCTGCCCTTGATGGTATCGAAAATGTGCATCTCGACGGTGTCGTCCTTGGCTGAGTTCGCCAGGGCAGCATTGGCCCCGCCCTGAGCCGCCGAGGTATGGGAGCGGTTCGGATAGATCTTCGAAAGTACGGCGATATTGAGCGCAGGATTGGCCTTCATGGCTTCCATGGCCGCGTAAAGGCCCGCACCGCCGCCGCCGACGATAACGATATCGAATAGTTTCATATACAGTCGGATATCCGTGCACACCCATGCCAGGGCAGGTGCGCTGGTTTGTAAAAGGGCCCTCCATAGCCGGTGAGGCCCGCAAAGAGTTGTCAGATGCAGTCTCCGGAATCGCCGAGGTCAGCGTCCGGCAGAATCACATGGCGACATGGTCGTCATGGACAGGGAGTTCCTCAACGGCATGGAGCACATCGGTCATGTTGAGCATGCCGATGATCCGGTTATTGTCCATGATCGTGAGTCGTCTGATGTTGGCCCGCTTCATCAGGCGGAGCGCGTACTTGATCCTCATGGTCGGATTGACGCTGATCACCGGTTTGCTCATGATCTGGAAGACCGGTGTGTTCCAGGGGTCACGGTGCACATCTTCACCGGGATCGATCACCTTTTCAAGGATATCCTTTTCGGTGACGATGCCGTAACAGTCGTCATCGTTGCGGGGTTCGACGACAAGACCGCTCTGGCCCGTCTTTTTCATGATCTGAAGCGCCTCGGCGACAGTCGAGCTCCCCTTGATGGTCTGGAACTCCTTGTCCATCAGGGCCGATACCGGCAGGGTGCGCAAAGTTATGAGCTGATCCATGGCAATTCCCCTCGTGTTAAAAAAGGACAGATTGTCCCCTTACTATTGTGTTGAAATAATAGCGCAGATACTATGTCAGACTGTAAAGACGAAAGGTAGGCTTGCTTTAGCTGCCGCGACGGGCATATAAAAGCACAATCATTCAAGTAAAACAAAGATTATCCGAAAAGCAAGAATCCGGGGAAAATTCAGGCGATTCCGTGCGTTTTTTTATAGGCCGCCCAGTTGCGTTTCAGCTCGATGAAAGCCGCTGCGTCCGCCTGCAGAAGGAACGGGTTGGTCCGCTTCTCATGACCGACCGTCGATACGGGGCTCGTGCCGTAATCATGACCTGGCCAGACCCTCGTGCCTTCGGGAAGGCACATGATTCGTTCGTGGAGCGACCGGAACTCCTGACGCGCATCCTCGTCGCTCCAGGTGCCGCCGACCTTGCCGACAAACAGCGTGTCGCCGGTGAAGAGCGCGTCGCCGGAAAATATGCAGATCGAGTCTTCCGTATGTCCCGGCGTATGTATGACGCTCAGGGAAGAAGCGCCGAGCGGAAACCGGGCGCCATCGGAAACCGTCGTGCCGGTCAGTGGGCAGCGGTCTCCAAACAGCAGTACCGTCGTACCGGTCAGACGCTCAAACTCGTCGTTGCCGTTGCAGTGATCCTGGTGGCCATGGGTTGAGAATGCGTACCGGACTCGCCAGCCTCGCCCGGCTGCATATTCAGCAAGCATGCCGGGAGAGTTCGACGGGTCCACGGCAAAAGCCTCGCCCGTCGCCTCGTCAACCGAGAGATACCCGAAATTCCGGTCTCCCCCCGTACGGAACTGTTCAACATGCAGACCCATGGCGACCCCGTTTTCAGAGCATTTTTTCGACATTCATCACGAACGCCCGGGCCGGAAACGCCGGATCGGTCGCGACAGGACACTTTTCAAGTTCACTCATGATGGCCTCCGCCTTTTCATCGTCGAGGATGGCAAAACAGAGCGATGAATAGGTGCTCATGTTCTTATCGGCCGGCCACCATGCAAGCGGCTGTTTGGCGGTATCGCACGAACACCCCCTGATCGCCACGTTGCTGAACATGTGCACACCGTGCGACATGAAGAGTTTGCGCACCTGCGGCCGGGTCTCTTCGTCTCCGATGATTGCCAGAAATTTCATGGTGTACTCGGTTTATGGTTTGGCGGCCAGTTTCTTCTGTTCGCCTCGCTTCTCAGTTAAATAATACACAAGCGGTACGACAACAAGCGTGAGGATCGTCGAAAGCACCGAACCCCAGATGAGGGAAATAGCCAGGCCCTGGAAAATCGGATCGAACAGCATGACCACCGAACCGATGACCACGGCGCCCGAGGTCAGGATGATCGGGCGGGTACGGACCGCAGCCGACTCGATGACCGACTCTTTCAGGCCTGCGCCCTCTTCACGGCGTATCTGGATGAAGTCGATCAGCAGCACCGAGTTCCTGACCATGATGCCAGCCAGCGCGATCATGCCGATCATACTCGTGGCCGTGAAGAACGCACCATGAATGAAGTGGCCGGGGATGATGCCGACCAGGCTGAGCGGAATCGAGATCATCATGATCAAGGGGGTCTTGAAGGACTGGAACCACCCGATGATCAGGAGGTAGATGATCACGAGCACCACAGCGAAGGCCGTGCCGAGATCCCTGAAAACCTCGAAGGTGATCTGCCACTCGCCGTCCCACTTCAGGGCCAGCTTGTCGTCGGACTTCGGCATCGAGGTGTAGAGCGGAGTGATCGAGGCTCCGCCGGGGACTTTGATGTTTGCAATCTTTTTGTCGAGCTCCAGCATGGCGTAGACAGGACTTTCAGTCACGCCGGCCACATCGGCGGTCACATAGACCACACGGTGCAGATCCTTGCGATAGATGCTCTTGTCCTGGATCTTCTCCTTTACGGTGACGAGCTCGGAGAGCGGAATCATCTGGCCTGCCCTGAGCCTGCTGGTCAGGGTGCCCATGCCCTGGGACTGGACGAAAATACCCGACAGGCCACTGAGCGAGGTGCGGTCGGCTTTCGGAAGCCTGAGCTGGATCGTGACCGGCTCGAGCTCGCCGGTCAGATGCACGAGACCCACATCGACACCACTGAGGGACATGCGGAGTGTCTGGGCGATCTGTTCGGGAGTAACGCCGCGGAAAGCCGCGCGCTCCTTGTTGATCACCAGGTCGTACACCTTCTGGTCATCCTCGACGAGCCAGTCGACGTCAACGACTCCGGGTGTCGAGGAGAACGCCTTCCGGACCTCTTTGGCCAGCGCGATCTGCGACGGCAGGTCGGGTCCGTAGATTTCGGCCACGATGGTCGAGAGCACCGGCGGACCCGGAGGAATCTCGACAATCTTCGCGTTGGCGCCATAACGGTTGGCGATCTCCTGTACGCCGGCACGGACGCGCTTGGAGATATCATGGCTCTGCGCCTTGCGCTCGCCCTTCGGCACCAGGTTCACCTGGATATCCGCCAGGTTGTCTGCCTTTCGCAGATAGTAGTGGCGCACCAGGCCATTGAAATTGATCGGAGCGTTGATCCCGACATAGTACTGGCTGCTCTCGACCTCCGGAACGGTTTTCAGGTAGGCGGAGATCTCTTTGGTCGCCTGCTCCGTGCGCTCAAGCACCGTGCCTTCAGGCATGTCGACGATGACCTGGAACTCGTTCTTGTTGTCGAAGGGGAGCATCTTCATCTCAACCATCTTCAGGGGAATCATGGCAATGGCTCCGGCCAGCATGAGACCGACCACGCCGAAGGCGATCCATGTCTTGAAACCGCTGTCGATGAACGGTGTCAGCACCTTGTCGAACATCCTGTAGTAGATCGTGTTCTTGATGTCGTACTCCTCTTGGTGACCGTCTTCGGTCTTCAGCAGCCTGAAGCAGAGCCAGGGCGTGGCGATGAGGGCGACAAGCAGCGAAAAGATCATGGCCAGCGAAGCGCCGATCGGCATCGGGCTCATGTAAGGACCCATCAGGCCCGAGACGAACACCATCGGTAGCACGGCCGCAATGACGGTGAAGGTGGCCAGGATGGTCGGGTTGCCGACCTCGCTGATGGCCGTGATGGCCGCCTGCAGCCTCGGCTGCCGCTTCATGGCGAAGTGGCGATGGATATTCTCCGCGATGATGATCGAGTCATCGACCACGATACCGGTCACGAAGATCAGCGCGAACAGCGTCACCCGGTTGAGGGTGTAATCGAACAGGAAGTAGATCAGCAGCGTGAGCGCGAAGGTGACCGGCACGGAGGCGAACACCACGAGCGCACCACGCCAGCCGAGGAAGAAGCCCACGACGATCGTCACGGCCACGACGGCCATAATCAGGTGTTCAAGCAGGGTGAACACCTTCTCGGAAGCGGTCTCGCCGTAGTTCCTGGTCTCGGTTACGGTCACGCCGGCCGGTATGATCGACCCCTTCATGCCGTCCATCCGGGAGATCACCTTGCTGGCAAGCGCCGTGGCATCCGTGCCCTGCCTCTTGGCGACCGTCAGGGTCACTGAAGGATAGTCGGTCTTGTCCTTATTGCCGGAACCGGCCCCCCAGCCGAAAAAGGCGTAATTGTTCACCTCTTCAGGTCCGTCGGTGATCGTGGCCACATCCCTCAGGAACACCGGCGATGCGCCGTAGATGCCCACAACAATGTTGCCCACATCCTCGGCACTCTCGAGAAAACGGCCGGTCTTGACGATGACCTGCTGGTCCGTCTGCTTGAAATCTCCTGACGTCATCTGGGTGTTCGAGGCCTGGACCTGCCTCGAGATCTGCAGCGGCGTGATGTTGTATCGCTGGAGGCTCGACTTGTTGAGCTGCACCCGGACCTGGCGCTTCAGGCCGCCCTTGACCTCGACGTCGCCGATGTTCTGGGTTTTTTTGAGCTCGTCGGCAACTTTCAGGGCAATCCGCCGCAATTCGTATGGATTGGCGTTTTTGCCCCAGAAGGTGAGGTTCAGCACCGGCACGTCGTCGATGGACACCTTTTTCATGAGCGGCATCTGGACACCGGGCGGCATCCTGTCCATGTTTTTCATGAGGGTCGACCAGAGCTTGACCATGCTATCCTCGGTGTTGTCACCGACGTTGTACCTGACGGTCACGACGGCAAAATCCGGCATGGAGGTCGAATAGACGTAGTTGACCCCCTTGATCTCGGTCAGCGAGCGTTCAAACGGTTTTGCGACACGCTCCTCAACTTCGGCCGCCGTCGCGCCGGGATAGGGGACATAAATATCAACGAGCGGCACAACGATCTGCGGCTCCTCCTCCCTCGGCGTCATGAACGTGGCCATGATGCCGACAAGAAGCGACGCCAGCATCAAAAGCGGCGTTATCTTCGAGTTGATGAACTGTTTTGCAAGCCTTCCGGCAATACCTTCATTCATGGTCACGAGCCTCCTGCGCTCGCTTTTGAGTGACTATTGTAAACCTCATATTCTTTCCGGACGCGGCAGTCTCACTTGCCACCGTAATATTCGAGCTCGCTCTTGGCGACACAGTAATCGTACTTGGCCATGTTGATGCGCATCTTGGCCCAGGTGAAGGCCTGTTCCCGCATCAGCAGCTCGAAGGTCATGGCCATGCCGGTCCTGAACTGTTCCCCGATGAAATCAAGGCTTACTTTGGATTCATCAAGCGATTTCCTTGCAACCTCCACTCGCTCCCTTGAGGTCATCATCGCGCGGCGGGCACGGTTGACCTCCATCGCGCTCTGCTCCCTTGCAGCTTCATAGTTGTAGCGGGCCTCAAGCTGCTTCGCCTTGGCCTCCTGCACCTTGCCCTTCGTCGCCATGCCGTCGAAAACGTTCCACTGCATGTTCAGGCCGACGGTCCAGCTCGAACCATCAGTACCGAAAAGGTCCGAATCGTGCCAGTTCTGCTGCGCGAACGCGTTCAGCCTCGGCAGATACTGCGCTTTGGCCATGTCGTGCTGGTATCCAGTCACCTCCTGATAGGCCTCGAGCGCCTTCAGGTCGTTGCGTCCTGCGGAGTTCTCCCTGGCCGCCGTTGACGGCGCCGTCCGGTCGACGACCAGGTCGCCTGTGGGTATGATCGAGTCGTCAGGCGCAAGCTTCAGCATCACCCTCAGGGCATCCTCGGCATTCTTCATCTCGTTCTGCACCATGAGCTTCTGCTCCCTGAGCTCGGCGAGGCGAACATCGGTCGAAAGCTTGTCCGACTTGGTCAGCAGCCCGACGTTGTATGCCTTCGTCGCTTCGGTGCTGTAGCCACGCATGATGCCGATCGACTGGTCGAGGGCCGCAACGTTTTTCCTGGCAAGGATAAGGCCGTAGTAGGCTTTCTTCACGTTCAGGTCGATAGTCTCGACCGCGCGTTCGGTCATGAACTCCTGTGCCCGCTTCGCGCTGGCAGCCACCGAACGGCCGATCATGGCGTCGACGTTCACCAGGGGCTGCACCACCTGGATGGAGGTGTTGAAATTGCTGATTGCCGAGGGGTGGTTCAGGGCATCGGGCGCAAAATCGGTCATCGGATTGGCGATCTCCTGCTGGAGCTTGAATACGAGGTTCGCCCCGGGATCAGTAGTATGCGTAAAGGTTTCGGAAAGCTGAACCTTCGGCAGATATGCCTGCCTGCTCTGCACGATCATGGCGTCGGCCTGGTCTATTCTGGCCTGTGCGGCCTTGATCGAGGAGTTCCGCTCATGCGCCATCTTCAGGGCATCGTCGAGCGAGAGCTTCATGGTAGCGGCCTCGGCATGCACGGAAAGCACAAGACCGGCCGCAAGCAGGGCGAAGGCCCTTCTGGTTAGCTTCATCGTCGTTTTACTTTTTTGAAATCAGTTTGAGAATCTTTTCCACGCTCTCCGAGTCCTGCCGGCTCAGGCAATTCTGAAGATTCCGGCTCAGCACCAGGGAATAGGTGTTGTCGAGAGCGGCCTTGGCGGCCTGGAACTGGGTCACGATCTTTTCGCACTCCTCTTCGCGTTCTATCATCCTGACCAGTCCCTGGACCTGCCCGCTGATCTTCTTCAGCCTGAGAATCACGTCTTCCATGTAATCTCCCCGGTTACCGCATTGTATTCCATTGAAATAGGGCCGATACGAATACCAATATACCCATACCCCCTACGGGTATTAATTGTACAAAAAAAGAAACCTCCGTGCAACTTAAACTTTACCGTTGCGCGGAGGCTCATGAATGCTTGGTGCAGGGGCACGGCAAGGGGTCGGATCCCTTCCGTCAGCGGTCAGCAGGCCCCGCCGTTGGCTGACAGTTCCTGGGCGGTGCAGCAGATATCCGTCTGCACCTGGCAGAGCATGCTTTCGGTAGCCTGCTGCATGATCTTCGACATGATCGTCTCGGTCATGAACTTCAGAATCCCCTCGGGCATCATGTTCAGCGGGAAGGTGAGCGTGAAGTCGAGGGTGATGTCCGACTCGAAATGCACCTCGGTACGACCATCGTCCAGATGGTACAGGCATATCCGGGTATCGGCCTGGCCTACAAAGGTGTGCTCCCCGTCAAGCTTTACATCGGGCACCTCGGATGCGTTGACCCACCGTATGCACTTTCCTGAAACCGTACCCTGTGGCAACGGCTCCTCGGATGAGAGCGGACCGGCTGGAGTTGATCCGGCAGCACCGAGCAGCTCCTCGTTCTGCCTGACGAAAAAAACTGCCGTAATGGGGTTGTCCCGCGGGTCATTGACCTGAAAGATCCACTGGTAGACCCCGTGATCCTTTAGGAATACGACGTTGGTGCAGTAAGGATTGCACTTGAGGATCCTGACATGGTCGGAAAAATAGGTCACCGACTCGTGCAGGCATGATTCGACAATGACTTTTGCCCGGCTTTTACCTACGACTTCCATGATTGCGTGAAACTATGGCTTGTTGAAATACTTCTGCAATGAACGCGCATCAAATTTCAAGAGTTCCCGGCCCCGTGAGCCGCCATGCCCTTCAGCGGATCGAGTCCAGGTTCTTCATGATCCAATGGCACACCAGCCGTGCAGACGGGCCTGGAGAGCTCGAGACCACATTGCCACCAATATAAGGAACCGGTTTTTCGGGATACCCATTTTTCAAACTTTTTGATTATACTTCGACGAAGTTCCAAATATTGGTATCCGTTATCTCAACCGCCCCGTTCAATGGCCGACTCATTTAATTACACCACGATCTTCGCCCCGCTCGGGTTCTTCATCATGGGCATCGTCCTGGTGCTCCTGCTCAACAGGTTCATCGGCAAAACCCAGGGGAAAAAGGCGGAATAACGTTTTTCGGGTGGACACGACAGGCGAATCGCTGTCCGGCATCCATGCCTGCGCACCTGTTGCAAGGTGTGCAGGAAACACATCGGGAACACGTTTTCTCTTGCTCAACTGTCGAAAATATATTAGTTTCTTTTTATACCAGAAAGCCTGCCTCCGGGCCGAGTTTTTCGCTTAGTGCTTTCAACAACCATAAATCACATATACCTATGTCAAACGGATCAAACATCGATGTCCAGGGTGCAATCAACACCCTCACCGAAACTTTCGGCAAGCTTTTCCAGCTCCAGGTCGACCTGGCCAACAGCAGCCTGAAAGCTCTTGCCAACGTCGCTGAGCCGCTCGCCAAGACCGCTACCGACCTGATCGGCAACGTCGCAAACGCAGCCACCCAGGTTCTTCAGAGCGTATCGGCAGCTATCGCACCGAAAAAGTAAGGCACCCGCCTTTTTCAGAAGCACCTTACGCACCCGCGTAAGGTGCTTTTTTTTTACCCTTACCCACATCATCCCATGTGCAACACGCAGCCCGGCAATGGATACCAGTGAACTGATCGGACGGCTTTTTCCGGCAGAGGAGCGCCGGGATCTGCGAATCGACCGAATCAAGGGCGACGCCTCGAACCGTCAGTATTTCCGGGTATCGGGACGAAACGGCTCCAGCATCGCCTGCATCGATCCGGCCTTCAGGGGCATGGAACCCGAAGATTATGCGTTCCTGACGGTAGGAGGCCTCCTTGCCGAACATGGCGTGAGGGTGCCCGAGGTGCTTGGTATCGAAAGCCCGGAGGGGCTTCTGCTGCTTGAGGACTGCGGTGACCGTATGCTGCAGGAGGAGGCCGAAACGGCCGATGCCGAGTCACTTGCCGGAAGATACCGCCAGGTCATCGACATCCTTGTCTCGATCCAGTCGATCCGGCCTCGAACCGGCTCCCTGCCCTTTTCCCTGAGCTTCGACGCCGAAAAGCTGATGTTCGAATTCGACTTTTTCATCACGCACGGCCTGAACGGCCTTTTTTCCGGGACGCTCGAAAAGCCTTCGATCGCGGCTCTTCGCCGGGAGTTCGAAACACTTGCAGGACTGCTGGTCCGGAAGGAGCACTTCGTGCTGAATCACCGGGACTACCACAGCAGGAACATCATGCTATTCAGGGACGAACCGGTCATCATCGACTTCCAGGACGCCAGGCTCGGCCTGCCGCAGTACGATGCGGTCTCATTGCTCCGGGACTCCTATGTCAACCTCGACATCTCCATGGTCGAATCCCTCAAGGAGTACCATTTCACCTCCCTTGAACGCCACGGGGCGATCTCGATGGCGTTCGGGGAGTATCTCCGCTTTTTCGACCTCATGGCATTTCAGCGCAACGTCAAGGCACTCGGCACCTTCGCTTACCAGGTTTCGGTCGTGGGCAACCGCACGTTCGAACCGAGCATCGCCCCGACGCTGGCGTTCCTTCCGGCCTACATCGAAGCCCGTCCCGAACTGCATGCCGCCGGCAGGCTCATGGAGCCGCTCATCAGCAGCTTCGCCCCATGAATGCGTTCATCCTCGCCGCAGGGTTCGGCACTCGCCTCCGCCCGCTGACCGACAGGACGCCCAAGCCGCTGGTGCCGGTCCTGAACGTGCCGAGCATCTGCTACACCCTGTTCCTGCTCAGCGAAGCGGGATTCGGCAAAGCCATCGTCAATATCCACCACCATCCGGAAAGTATCCGCGGATTTTTCGAGCGCCACAACTTCGGAGGCATGGAGATCGTACTCTCCGAAGAGAAGACCATCCTCGGTACCGGAGGAGGGCTGAAGAAGTGTGAGCATCTGCTCGACGATGGCGATTTCCTGCTCATCAACAGCGACATCATCAGCGACATCGACCTGAAGGCCCTGATCGGCCACCATCGCAAGAGCGGTCTCGGGGGCACGCTTGCCCTGCATGAGACCCCCCTTGCCGCAGAGATCGGACAGGTCGGCATCAGGGATGGCCGAGTGCTTGATTTCAGAAACATGCGCGGCACCGGGCTCCTCTCGCCATTGATTTATACCGGCACGGCCGTACTGAGCCCAAATATTTTCCGCTACCTCAGCGACCAGTTCTCAAGCATCGTCGATACGGGGTTCACCGGCCTGATCGACCATGAAGGACTGGGTTATTACGAGCATCGGGGTATCTGGCAGGATATCGGCACATTGCAGAACTTTTACCGGACGAACCTTGACGGTAATTTGCGTATTCTTCAGCTCGAACCCCGGATGAACAGATGCATCGGCATCTCGCCACGCATGGTCTCGTCGCTTGCCGAAATCAGTCCCGGCGCACTGGTGAGCCAGTCGGTCGTGGGTGATCGCTGCTCGATCGCCGCCGGTGCCGTGGTGGAGCATTCGGTGCTCTTGCCGGACACGATCGTCGAACGCGGTTCGGTCATCAGGAACGCCATCGCCGGACCGGGTTGGATCGTTCCTGCCTGAAGTATTCCCATCAGCAACCCGACAGACCAATGGTGCTCAACGGACTCGACACTCTTCTGCAGGACCCCGCCCCATGCAGGCACAGGCGGATCGGACTCATCGCCAACCAGACTTCGGTCACCACGGACCTCCGTTACTCATGGACCCTGCTCGAACGACAGGGAATCCACCTGACGAGGATCTTCTCGCCGGAACACGGCCTCTTCTCGACTGAACAGGACCAGATTGCCGTCGAGCGCCAGCCGGATACCGGATGCGAAATCGTCAGCCTCTACGGGAGTTCGGCACACACCCTCCTGCCGGACCCCGCACATCTCGAAGGTCTTGACCTGGTACTCTTCGACATCCAGGATATCGGTTCCCGCTACTACACCTACGTCAACACCCTCGCCCTGTTCATGGAAGCGGTGCAGGGGCACGACATAGAAATCATGGTGCTCGACCGCCCGAACCCGCTGGGAGGGACGATGATCGAGGGACCGCTGCTCGATCCGGCGTTCCACTCCTTCGTCGGGGTGATGCCGGTGCCGGTCCGGCACGGATTGACGGCAGGTGAAATCGCCCATTTCTTCCGTGATTATAAAAAGCTGGACGTCAACCTGAGCGTGGTGACGATGCAGGGCTGGAAGCGATCGATGCTCTTCCCGGAAACCGGCCTTCCTTGGGTCCCCCCATCGCCGAACATGCCCTCCTTCCCGGTTGCGGAGGTCTATCCCGGCATGTGCCTCTTCGAAGGGCTGAACCTCTCGGAAGGCAGGGGCACCACCATGCCGTTCCTGATGAGCGGCG
>JAAXXR010000052.1 GCA_013334335.1 Chlorobiaceae bacterium | reverse complement strand
TCGCTGGAGGGCGGAGCCTACGTGAAGGTGCTCGAGGGGTTCCGGCTGGAGCCGCAGGCGCAGGTGCAGTACCAGCACATCTCGTCATACTCGCTGAAGGTGGATCCGGCGAGCATGGGCAAGGTGCATGGAGTGGACGGGCTCCTGGGCCGGTTGGGGCTGACGGGGACCGTGCTGCCGGAGGGGTGGCGGGTGAGCCCGGTGTTCGAGGTGAATGCGGTGCGGGAGTTCAGGGATGCGCCGAAGGTGACGTGGGCGGAGATCGGCCAGACCTACACGGTGAGGACGGACCGGACGTGGCTGGGTGGTTCGCTTGGCGTGGTGAGCAGGAACGCGCGGCCGGAGTGCCTGGAGTACTCCGTGAAGGCGGGGATGATGGCGGGTGTGGACGGCCACCGTGGCCGCGACTGGACCATCGCCGCCGGCATCCGCAAGAGCTGGTGAGGCTGGCTTATTGCGGGAATACCTGCATGTAGAGCTGATAGCGATTGAGGATGTTCCGGGTATACCGGACAGGCAGGGCTCCATTGCAATATCCGAAATCCGTAGCGGCATCGTTATAGTAACGTGGTTCGGATTTCAGGGTAAGGTATCGTTCGACATTATCCTCCCAGCGATTCGGGTCTGCACCATATTTTACGGCAAGCTTCTGGGCGTCCCTCACATGGCCCGGACCAACGTTGTAGGAAGCGAGGATGAACTTCAGGCGTGTTTCAGGGTTGATGATCTTCTGCCACTCTTTTTCGAGGGCGACGAGGTAGGCGGTTCCTGCCTTGATGTTTGCTGCCGGATCCGAAAGATTGGAAATGCCCGAGATCGAGGCTGTTCTCGGCATGAGCTGCATCAGGCCGGTGGCTCCTGCCCATGACACCACCCCGGGATCGAATTGCGACTCCTCATAGATCAGGGAGGAGAGCAGCCGCCAGTCCCACCCGATAGACAACGCGCCAGATTTCACCAGATCGTCGTATGGTGAAATGCCGCCAGGCCGGTCTGAATAAAATGCATTGAAGACGTGTTCCCTGAAGTGGTACTGCTTCTCGAAGTACTTGTTATGGAGCACCCGGAGTAATCCCGAGCGCTGTTCACGTTCAATCCATCGGTTCATCGCCCGGTGCAGCTCCGGAGAGTTCTTGCGTACGGCCCAGGCAAGAGGCTGGCTCGGGCTGATTACCGTCGAGATGTCGACCCCGGGATAGTGCACCTGGTGAGGAACCGCGATATTGCTGTCGGCAACCGTGAAGTCGATCATGCCGTTGTTGACCTGCTTGATCAGCTCTCCGGTCGAGAGCGAGCCGTGAACCTGGACGATGTTGATGGAGATGCCATAGCGTTTCCGGAGCTCGACCAGGTTGTTGTAGTATGCTGATTTTTCACGGACATAGACGGTTTTGCCGTCAAGCTGCCGAAGTGCCCTCACGAGGCTGGAACTGTCGCCCGGAATACCGGAAGCGTGCTGAATGAGTACCTGGCGGGTGTAGTCGAATGGAAGGGAAAAACGGATGGTTTTCGCCCTGCTGTCCGTGACCGTCATCGAGTGGGCGATGAGGTCACCCGTTCCGTCTCTGAGCAGGGGAATCTGCTGGTTCAGGTCCCTGACTACAATCACCTCGAGCTTGACGCCCAGTTCATCCGCGAACCGCTCGGCGAGTTCGTAGCTGTAGCCCATTGGTGCACCCTTGTAGATGAAGTAGTTGATCGGGTCGTAGGCAAGCAGAACTTTCAGTTTCCCCGATTTTCTTATTTCATCCAGGTCCCTGCCGGGCAGGAAAAGGTCGCGGTTATGCCATCCGATCGCCAGGGCGGTGACGGAGAGGACGATGGCAACGAGGCCGGACAAACCCCTTGCCGCTTTCCGCAGTCTGGTTGGATGCTGATCGCTGGCACTGAGCGGCATGGTTGAGAAGTTGGTTTCCTTCTGTCCGGTACGCAGGTATTCGTAAACGTGTAATATAGCAAATAACGCTGTTCACTATTCGCATCTTGCCGTGCCGGTTCCCGGTTACGCTATCCTTAACGTGACGGTTTTGTGTTATTCACTAAAAAATGAGCCCACTTTTTGTTAATTTCGGTACTTCGTTTGTGAATCAACCATCGTTCTGCCGCATGATCCAAAGGAGCGTTTCCTCTGCTGTCTTGAGGGCTTCGGCCTTTCTCTTGCTTTTCACGTTCATGCTCGCCGGATGTGCAGGCAAGCCTTCCGGAAAGAGCGCCTCGGGGGCATACAAGGTCGGTCTGGTATTCGATGTCGGAGGCCGGGGCGACAAGTCGTTCAACGATGCCGCCTACCATGGCCTCGAGCTTGCGAAAAAACAGCTGGGCATTGCATTCGATTACCTTGAACCCCAGGGAGAGGGCGCCGACCGGGATGCGGCATTGAGGCAGATGGCCGCCGATCCCGATGTCCGCATGATCATCGGTGTCGGCCTGCTTTTCACCGATGACATCACGGCCATTGCCCGGGAGTTTCCTGACAAGAAATTTGTCTGCATTGACTATAATCCACAGCCCGGAGCGTCAATCCCGTCAAACCTGTCGGGTATCGTGTTCGAGGAGAAGAAGGGGTCGTTTCTTGCTGGCGCTGTCGCGGCGCTTGCCTCGAAAAGCGGCACGCTCGGGTTTATCGGCGGCATGGATTCGAACATCATCAGGAAATTCGAATCCGGATTCATTGCTGGGGCCAGATATGTCAACCCGGAGATCAAGGTTATCTCGGGCTTCGTCGGCATGACCGGCAGTGCCTTCAACGATCCGGCCAAGGGCAAGGAGCTTGCGCTCGGCCAATACAGCCGTGGAGCGGACATCATCTACCAGGCGGCTGGAGCCAGCGGGCTTGGCGTCGTTGAAGCTGCGCGACAGACCGGCAAACTGGTCATCTGCACCGACATGGATCAGGAGTATCTTGCTCCCGGCCGGGTGTTGACCAGCATGACCAAAGCGGTCGACAAGGCGGTGCTCGCAACGGTCGAAGAGGGCAAGAACAACCGGTTCCAGGGTGGCAGCAAGCGCATTTTCGGCCTGGATGGTCGTTATACCGACTATGTCTACAACGAGAAGAATGCTTCCCTGATCGGCAGCGCGGCGCACGAGCGCGTGGAGCAGATCCGCAAGGAGATTCTTTCCGGAAAGATTAAGGTTTCTGAGTGAGGACGCAGGTACATTATTTCAAGTTCATCCCCTTGCATACGTAGTGGCAAAAAAAATATTGGTAACAGGTGGAACCGGCTTCATCGGTTCACGACTCGTCAACAGACTGGCCAAAGAAGGCCACGATGTTCATGCTCTTGTTCGAAGTAGTTCCGATCTGACCTCTCTTGAGGAGTGCATAGACCGGATCACCCTGGTTCATGGGGATGTAACCAGCGCCGAGAGCCTGGAGGGGGTTTTTGATGGTGTTGACGAGGTCTATCACATTGCCGGCCTCACCTACATGGGGAGCCGCAAAAACCCCATGCTCGAAAAAATCAACGTCCATGGCGCCAGGAACGTGCTCTCCGCCTCACGCAAAGCCGGGGTCAAGCGCGTCGTGCATGTCAGCTCAATCACGGCGGTCGGTATCGGCAGCGCCAGGAAGCCGCTCGACGAAAGCAGCCCTTGGAACTTCGATCGCATTGACCTCGAGTACGCCAGGACCAAGCATATTGCCGAAAGCATCGTTGCTGAAGAGATCCGCAATGGCCTCGACTGCGTTATCGTCGTGCCGGCGTTCGTGTTCGGTGCGGGCGACCTTAATTTCAACGCCGGGCGCATCATCAAGGACATCTACAACAGGAAGATGCCTTTCTATCCGCTCGGAGGGGTTTGCGTCGTGGATGTGGAAATTGTCGTCGACGCCACCATCGCGGCCATGCAGCGTGGACGCACCGGCGAGCGCTACATCATCGGGGGAGACAACGTGTCGTTCAGGGAGCTGTCGCAAACCATCATGAACGTGACCGGGGTGCGACAGATGTCGTTTCCGCTTCCGCTCTGGGCTGCAAAAATCATCCGGTACATGCTCAATTTCAGCAAGAACCGCAACAAGATCTCCAAGCTGTTCAATATGACCATGTTCGCGGTCGCATCGGAGTTTCTCTATTTTGACTCTTCGAAAGCCAGGCGTGAACTCGATATGCGTTCCGAGCCCTACGAACAGAGTATCCGTCGCACGTTCGAGTGGTACCGGGAACGCCAGATGCTGGACTGATTCAGGATATCTGAAGCTCCATCTGCAGGTGAACCCTTCACCGCGCAGGTGCCGGAATCGGTAAAAAAAGCCCCGTATCCCTTGTTGTGCCTGCATAACCAGTGCGTGCAGGGGCCACCAAAGCCATGCCCGAAATCCATCCTTTGGTCACCGACGCCGCTTGCGCGCAAAGATCAGCATTCTCGATGATGCGCCTGAGTCGAACCGGTTCCCCTGGTAATCGCCGGCCATCCGTTCGATGCTGAATCCTTCACTTTCGAGCAGGCCGGAGATCTCTTCAGGAGAAAAAAGCCTGACCGATTCGGTAAAGGTGAGCTCGCGGCTTTCCCTGTCCCTGATCCTGATTTTCTTGACAACCTTGCTTTCCGAAAGCTCCCGTTCTTCGGTGATCGAGAGCGTGCCGACGGTTTTTTCGCTGTTCGGAACGAAGTGCTCCCGCAACCACGGGGGATTGATGATATCGAGCACATACCATCCATCCGGTTTGAGCATGCTGGCGACATTGCTTACCACCCTGCGATCCTCTTGATCGGTTGCAAAGTACCCGAAACTTGAGAAAAGCTGGACGACAAGGTCGTAGTGCCGTTCGAGCTGGAGGGTGCGCATGTCGCAACCACTGAATTCAATGCAGAGTCCTTGTTTGCAAGCCTCATCGGCAGCCGTTTCAAGCAGGAAGCGGGAGAGGTCGTTGGCCGTGACCAGCATGCCTTTGCGGGCGAATTCGAACGCGTGTCGACCCGCGCCGCAGGCGATATCGAGGACCGAAATTCCGGCCGGAGCATGGTCCAGACTGGTGAGGCGCAAAATGGTTTCGACGCAGAGCGCAGCCTCTGCTGCGTCACGATGGCTGTAAACCTGGAGATAGAGCGGGTGGTTGAACCAGTCTTCGAACCATTCACGGGAAGCTTCCTCCGGGGAGGAAGATCGAGGGTCGGTCATGCGTGGTGGATACGTGGTGTGTGGAGTGCAGGAAAATGCCGGAAGCGCGGTGGCGAATATCTTCGAGACGTTGGTGCCTCCGACGGTGACTGGTCTGAGAATATGCTTATTCGTGACCTGAAGATGCCGTCCCGACATGTCGGGACGGCATCTTCAGGTTGCTTTGTGCGTCGGCCCTGCGGTGGAATTACTTGCCCTGGGTGGCAATGGCCTTGTTCAGGACTTCCTGGTCGTTTTCACCGTT
Organism: Chlorobiaceae bacterium; assembly: GCA_013334335.1. Classification (GTDB taxonomy): domain Bacteria; phylum Bacteroidota; class Chlorobiia; order Chlorobiales; family Chlorobiaceae; genus Chlorobaculum. Next base: position 6,059 of record JAAXXR010000052.1, on the reverse strand, counting down.
GGGAATGCGGACATTCTTCTCGACGAACTTCCATGCGTTGGTTTTCTCGGACTTCACGGAAAAGATCAGCTTTGCCATCTTGAAATCAGCCGTGCCTTTTTTTGCTTTGTCACCGAACGTTTGTTTCTTGGCCATGTGTGTATCGGAAATGCTTGTGGTTGACTCTGCGGCATGCCTTGCTACCTTATGCTCGACCGGGTTTCCGGATGGAGCCGTAAACGTCGGCGGGGGTTGACCGGCCTGCCTTCAAAAACTTCTGTAAAAAGATAACGAAAGTAATAAAAAACGAACAAAGAATCAATACTCTTTGGCCCGAAAACGACGGGGAAGCGTATTGATTCTTTGTTCGTAGCTTCGGAGAAGGGCGTGGGCTTATTCCCCGATGTAGACACCCTTGTGGAAAATGCCGGTAGCCTTGCCTTTCAGGGGGCGACCCATGAACGGGGTGTTTCTGGATTTGGACCTGAACGAGTCGTCGGAGACGATCCATGACCGCTCAGTATCGATAATGCAGAGATTCGCCTTGCAGCCGGCCTGAAAGAGGATCTGTTCGAGCCCGAGTATCCGGCGCGGGTTGGTCGAGAGCAGCTCGACAGCCCGGGAGAGCGACAGCACATTACGGTTTACCAGTTCGGTGAGGGTCAGGCCGACCGAGGTTTCCAACCCGATGATGCCGAACGCAGCCTGGTCGGCTGGGCACTCCTTTTCATGCTTGGCATGCGGTGCGTGGTCGGTGGCGATGGCGTCGATCGTTCCATCCCTGAGTCCTTCGATCAGGGCGGCGCGGTTCTCCTTCGAGGGAAGCGGCGGCTTCATGATGTAGTTGCCCTTGTCGATAGCGCGTTCAAGCTCTTCGTCGCACAGCGTGAAGTGGTGCGGCGTCACTTCGCACGTCACCTTGAGTCCCGAGGCTTTCGCCTTGCGAACCAGGTCCACTGATTCGGCGGTGCTGATATGGGCCACATGGTAGCGGGGTTCGTGCATTGGTCCGCTCAGCTTGTGTTTCTTCAGCCATCCGATGAGCTGCAGGTCGCGGGCGATCGTGATGGATTCAGCGATCTCCGGAATCCCCTTCAAACCGAGGATGGTCGACGTCGCACCTTCGTTCATGATGCCGCCTGCGCTCAGGTACTTGTCTTCGGCGTGCTGGATGACGAGCAGGTCGAAGTTCGACGCGTATTCGATGGCCAGTCGCATGATCTGTGTATTCTGGATGGCTGCGCCGTCGTCCGAGACGGCCTTCACTCCGTACGAGCAGTATTTGCCGAACGGCGCCAGGGTTTCGCCCCTGCTTTCGACGGTCATGGCGCCGATAACCTCCAGGTCAACCGGCAGGCCGGCGCTGTGGTGTCTGATGTACGCAACCCCAAGGGGACTGTCAATCACCGGCCTGGTGTTCGGCATGAGCGCCACTCCGGTGAATCCTCCGGCCGCTGCGGCCGCCGAACCGGTCTCGAGGGTCTCCTTGTACTCCTGTCCGGGTTCTCGGAAGTGGCAGTGCATGTCGAACAGGCCGGGAGCCAGTACGTTTCCTGCCAGGTCGATCACCCGGTCGCCTGCACAGGACTCAATGGGGCTGCCGATGGAGACGCGATCGATGATGCCGGCATCATCGATTTTCATGGAGCCTTTCGCATCAAGGTTTTCAGCAGGATTGACGAGCCTGGCGTTCTGGAATATGGTGGCCATGGAGGTAGTGGAAATGTTTCAGATAACGGTTGCTTCGAGGCTTGCCAGTATGGTCGGGACCCGATCCCTTCCGGTTCCTGATTCAAGCACGGCATCAAGCCTGTCCCCGGAGATGACCCGGCCAACCCCGGCCGGCGTACCGGTGAATATCAGGTCACCCTTGCGAAGTCCGTAAATATACGATAAATAGTGAACCAGATAAGCCGGGGAGAAGGTCATTTTCGAGACGGGGGAGTGCTGGACCAGCCGGTCGTTCAGCCTGAGTGAGATCGACAGTTCATCCCAATTGCCCGAACAGGCCGGAGAGATGAACTCCGAAACGAGCGCGCTGTTGCGAAACCCCTTGCTCTTGAGCCAGGGGTTTCCGGTTTTTTTCGCGTCAAGCTGGACATCGCGTAGCGTCATGTCAAGGCCGACTCCATAGCCGGAGATGCATGATGGCGCATCTTCGATCCCCACGCTGTCGGCGTCGCATCCGATGAGCAGCACCAGTTCGACCTCGTGGTGCATGCAGGAGCTCAACGCCCGCCCTTCGAATACCGGTATCGAGGTCCGGCCGTCCGGTGAGAGCGCCGTGCATGGTTTCATGAAGATGATCGGCTCATCGCCGGAGCCCTGTTTGGCATGCTGCGGGAGTTCCGGAGTCCAGTGCGCCATTTCCCGGGCATGGTCCGCGTAGTTTTTGCCAATGCAGAAAATATCCCCTTGGTTTTTCATCGATAGGCAGGGTTGATGGTATGTCGCAATCCGGCGTTTGAACACCATGAGCCAGGATCACTTCAAGATACGTATTCCCGGAAAATACCTGACAGGAGCTCGCCGGAATTGTCCCCTGTGGGTTTTGCCCGTATCTTTCCGTTTGGCTTTTTGTTAACAATTATATATGCTGAAAGCAGAAGCTGCCATGCGGCTTTTCACTTCCCATCTTGCTATGCAGTAACGGCGTATTCACCCTGAATGCGCTCAGGATCCGTTTTGTGCACTCATTTCTTCCTGCTCGGCAGACAACGGCGCTTGTTTTGTCTGGGCCAGTGGAGTAACAATTGTTAACAAACAGACAAGGAGGCGCGTATGTTGAAAAGGGCAATCATGTTCTTGAAGGCCACGACGTTGATGATCGGGCTCGGAATGATCTCTTCCGAAGCTTTTTGCGGAGGGACCATCGACGGCTCAGTCGTTTCGGACCTGCCCAAGAACAAGGAGGGGGTCGTGGTCTACCTGAAAGGCGTCATCGGTGGTACGGCGGCGCCCCGAACAACGGTTGTGGAGCAGCATCACCTGGTGTTCATTCCCCATGTGACGACCATCCCCGTCGGCTCGACCGTCGTGTTTACAAACCACGACAAAATCCATCACAATGTCTTTTCCCAAAGCGAGGCCAAGAAATTCAATTTTGATTTTTACGACACGAAAAAAACAAAGCGGGTCACCTTTGACAAACCAGGCGTGATCAACCTGCTCTGCAATGTTCATCCCGAAATGTCCGCATGGATCGTCGTCACCGAAAACCGTTTTGCGGCGGTGACTGGAAAGGAGGGGGACTTCGTGATTTCGGACGTCCCCGCCGGTACGTACGAGATGGTGGCATGGAGTGAGCATCTCAAGCCACAGGGCGTCAAGACGGTAACCGTCGAGAATGGCAGGACGGTGAAGGTCGCCGTCAAGCTTGGTGATTGATTCGGCCTGCTTCAGGATCGTGTGGACGAAGCACTTTTTCAAACAAAAAACCCGGCATGGTCCGGGTTTTTGCCTGGGTGCCAAGGTGGGGACGAATTCATCCGCCTCGGTAAGGTTCCGGACATTGTGGAACCAATATCACCTGAAAACGATTCAAATTTACATTGATACGGCCTGGTTGTCGGTACGCCTGTGAACCGGCAATAGAGGCGTGAGATGGTTCGGGATGGGGATTCTGTTCCGTGGTGCAACGTATTCGGGCGGCTGCCGAAAAACAAAATCACCGGAAGGATATGGATATGATGAACATTGAACTGCTGAGAGCATCGGTTTCTGAATGGAATGCTGAGCGACGGGCAAAGCCGGACGTTTCTGTCGAGCTCACCAAGGTCGACCTGAAGGGAGTCGACCTGAGTGGAGCCGACCTGAGCGGTGCAAAACTCAACGGGGCGAACCTCGGCGGCGCTCTGCTCAGGGGAGCCGACCTGACGGACGCAAAGCTTTTCGGGGTGACTCTTTCCGGGGCCGATCTCAGGGGTGCCGACCTGACAAGGGCGAAGCTGAGCGGGGTGGCGCTTGATAAAGCCGACCTCAGCGGCGCAATCCTCACCGAAGTTGATCTCAAGGATGGGAACCTCAACGGGGCGTTGTTGCGGGGGGCCAACCTCACTGAAGCCAGGCTCAACGGCGCGAATCTGAGCGAGTCGGACCTCAGGGATGCCCGGCTGACCGGCGCGGATCTCAGCGGGGCCGGCCTGTGTATGGCTGACCTTGGTGATGCCGACCTCCGTGATGCCAAGCTCAACAGGGCTGACCTCATCGGCGCCAACCTGAGCGATACCGACCTGAGTATGGCCGATCTCAGCGATGCTGACCTCCGGGACGCAAACCTTACCGAAGCGGATTTGCGGGATGCAAATCTGAGCGATACGGATCTCAGCATGGCCGAGCTTGACGATGCTGATCTCGAAGAGGCCGACCTCCACGATGCCAAGCTCAAGTGGACCAAACTCAACGGGGCCAACCTCAGCGGTGCTGATCTCGGCATGGCCAACCTCAGCGGTGCGGAGCTCAGCGGCGCGATCCTGAGCAGGGCCGACCTCACGGGCGCCAACCTCTGCGACGCGATTCTCGACGGGGCCCGGCTTGATGGCGTGACGTTCGACGGAGCGGATCTCAGCATGGCGAGTATTGCCGGTACCGAGATCGGTTTTGCCAACTTCATCAATGTCGACCTGAGCAACATCAAGGGGGCAGAAACGGTTCGCTTCAGCGGGCCTTCGGAGGTCAGCGTGAGCACCATCTACAAATCGCGGGGAAAGATACCGGAAACGTTCCTGCGAGGATGCGGCATGCCTGAAACGTTTATCGACTATGTCCGAACCCTGACCGGCGCAGAGGTCGACCACTACTCCTGCTTTATAGCGTTCAGCGCAAAAGACCGCAGTTTCGCTGAACGGCTCAATGCCGATCTGCAGTCGGCAGGGATCCGTTGCTGGTTTCTTCCCGAGAACCACAGTAAACCGGCAGGTCGTCACCCGGCCGCTGAAGAGCTTATCCGGTATCATGAGAAGCTGCTTCTCGTCCTTTCGGACAATAATCTGGGCAGCGACTGGGTGACGACGGAGATCGCGAGGGCACGGAGCCGTGAAGCGCGTGAAGGCAGAAGCATTCTTCTGCCTGTCACGCTTTCCGCTTCCGACAGGATCGATAAATGGCATTGTCTGGATGGTGGTACCGGTTGCGATCTCGCCATGGAGGTCCGCAGGCATCCGGTTCCCTGTTTTTCCGGATGGGAAACGCAACCTGAAGTGTATTCCACGGCGTTTTCCTCTCTTCTCGAGTACTTCAGGGATGGAGGGGAGCTTGACGGGGCGCAGTCGACGCTCAGACAAGGGTAATCCACAACCTGAATTGCTTCGTCGATTCGTATTCGGGCAGGTCGTCAAAATCCATCGTGACCGGTAGTCCGGTCTTCATGGTCGGCGAGGTATGCTTGATCGATCAGGGCAAACACCGCCTGGTGGCACGGAGGATGTTCCTCCTGCAGATGGCGTGATCGCTTTATGCAGGGGTCTTCTACCAGCCTGAACGCCTTCATTCTCCTGCTTTTCATCATCGGGTGTGTCTGCCACCCCCTCGAATTCTCAGCCGATGGTGCCATTGCGCCATGAAGCTGTCCAGAGGTGTTTCAGGGCGCGAAACATCGGCAGGCATGCGGATCGGGCCGGCTTATCTGAACGTATGGTCGAACAGGCGATGGAAAAAAAACACCCTGCACACGCACGTATGCAGGGTGAAGCGTTCGCAGGGCGGGTGTTACTTTTTCGGGGCGAGTGCGCTGCCGATTGTATCGTAGACCTGGGCGGCCGCGTCCATCACGGAGCTGAGAACCGACACACAGGCTTTGCCAAGAGGCTCGACCATCGATGCGACGGAATTGATGCCGCCGCACAGGGCTTCAGCCGACTGCTTCGCAGTTTTGGCGACCACGTCGACCAGTTCGTTTACAGCGCCAACAGGGTTGTTTTCGTTTGCCATGGAGTTGATGTGTTGAGGTTTGTCGAAATGTCATGACCTAATAAAATATACGATTCCTTCGGTCGTTAATAGAGTGAAAAGTATCGAAATCCGCCGATTCGTGCGTTACTGTCAGGATGAGGCCGAGAAACTTCATTTGGATCTTACTCCTG
>JAAXXR010000051.1 GCA_013334335.1 Chlorobiaceae bacterium | reverse complement strand
GAGAGCAGATGCCGAACTGGAGCTCGGCGCTCCCAGGCAAATCGGTGCTTCTATTCTTCTTGTAGCCCGCATGCCTCACCAACACGTCCCGAACAATCGCAGCAAGAACGGACCTGCTCAAAAGAACAGATGCCGAGCTGGAGCTCGGCGCTCCCAGGGGGCAGCTTCACATCTAATACACAGGAGAATGTAAGACTCGAATGTCCGTCGGGCTCAAGCCCTCCTGAATACGGGACTGCGGGAGACCCCCTACCGCGCCAGCAGCCTGAGGCCGGCGACGCCGGCGATGATCAGGAAGATGCAGAAGAAGCGGGCGAGTTCGCGGGGTTCGTCGAAAAGCAGCATGCCGGCCAGGGCGACCCCTGCGGCGCCGATGCCGGTCCAGACCGCATAGGCGGTACCTACCGGCACCGTCTTCATGGCGATGGAGAGCAGCCAGAAGCTGGCGACCATGGCAGACACGGTCAGCACGGAGGGCAGCGGCCGGGTGAACCCTTCAGCGTATTTCAGCCCTACGGCCCAGACACACTCGAGCACTCCGGCGATCAAAAGGATTACCCATGCCATGGTTCAGCTCCTCCGGTTTATGGGACGGATCGGACGAAAATCAGGGCCGCCACTCATTCCATTGTCCATTAATCAACTCTCCGCCTAAATCTTCACCCAGGTATGCAGCCGGTCGGAATCGAGCCCGGCTTGCAGGATTTTCTGGAGCATCAGGCCGTCCCTGAAACTGGCCGCATCCTGGAGTATGACGGGGTCCTTGCTTTTCAGCGCCTTGACGATGCGATGCGCCAGAAATGCGAAACCGACCGCGAAAATGCCATGCACGGACAGCGAGGAGAGCTTGATCTTCTCCTGAAGCACCAGTTCGTCCCACGGCAGGATCGGTTCAAGCTGTTTCCAGCGTGGAGCGTCGATCAGGCTGCGCCCCGCAATGGCCACGCCGTTGGGAATCTCCCAGAGGCGTCCGGCACCGTCGAGCCTGATCGTCTTCAGGCTTCCGACCACTTCGAGCGAGAACCAGGTGTAAGCGCCGACCGTGGTGACATGCATCAGGGATGAGGCCCCAAGGGCGACCGATGAGGGACCGAACTTCATGAACATGGCGAAGCTGTCGTCCGAGGTGACCTGACGAGAAGTTCCCGGAGCGGCTGGGTCGGGTCGCTGGGTGATCGAGGTCGACAGATTGCAGCACACCTCAGCTATCTCACCCACGAGGAAACGGTTCAGGTCGACCAGATGCGAACCGATCGCCATCAGGGCGCCACCCCCGCGCGTCGCATCGCTCCACCAGGACCAGGGCTGGTCGGTGCGATTGCGCGTCGCCAGGTTCACCACGGCACGCACCTCGTACACCTTGCCGATATCGCCCCCGTCGATCATCAGTTTCATGGTGCGCACCGACGGATGGAAGCGCAGCTGGTGATCGATCAACGCCAGGCCGGGCGACCGGGAGGCAAGGGCCGCCATCCTCTCGGCTTCCGCGACCGTGAGCGCGAAGGGCTTTTCGCACAGCACCCCCTTGCCGCTTTCAAGCACGCCGGTCACCATGGGCTCGTGCATCGAGGTCGGGGTCGTGACGCAGACCAGATCCAGGTCGCATTGCAGCATCTCCCGCCAGTCGGAGAATCCCTGCCTGATGCCGAACCGCTCCATGAACTTCCAGCGATGGCGGTCGGTCGGGCTCGCGACTGCCGCCAGTTCGACATCGTCCATCAGTGAAAAGGCCGGAGCCTGGGCCACCTGGGCCCAACCGCTGCCGATAAAACCTATTTTTACGCGTTTTTTCATGTTCCGGGGCATAAAAAAAGGGTGACCGAGATCACCCTTTCAATTTCATATCGGTCAGTTCATGGTCAGTCAACCTGCTGGGCCTGGGCTTTTGCCTGGCGGGCGCGTTCGATGTACTCCTTCTGGATGTCCCGCGAGACATTGTAGGCCTTCGAAAGGCTGTCGGAGCGCCAGAGCAGGGCGTCGAAGGCCATGCAGATGTTCCGCAGGAACGGAATCCCGGTCTCGGTTACCCGGACACCCTTGTCGAGCAGGACGACCAGGCCGTCGTTCTCCATGTCCTCGAGACGGTAGCGGGCGACGTCGAGCTCCTCGGTGTACATTGCCGGATCTTCCCAGGAGGTCTCCTGGCGACACATGAGGTTCAGGATGTGACGGCGGAGCACGAGGTCCTCATCGGTCAGGAGATGGCCGCGCATGATCGGGAAACGGCCTTTGTTCACCTCTTCGATATAGCGGTCGTCGTCGCGCTCGTTCTGTGCGAAGGCGTACCAGGTGTCGCTGATCGACGACGCTCCGAGGGCGAGCATCATCTGCGTGGTGTTCTCGGTGTAGCCCATGAAGTTCCGGTGCAGCGAACCGTCCAGCGCGGCGAGCCAGAGGGCATCGCCTTCGAGGGCGAAGTGGTCCATGCCGACCTCATGGTAGCCGATCGATTCGAGCATGGCGCGCCCCTTGTCGTAAAGCTCCTGCTTGACGTCGCCTACCGGAAGGTCAGCCTCCTTGAAACGGCGCTGTCCTTCATACAGGTGCGGGTTGTGGCCGTAGCCGTAGAACGCGAGACGGTCTGGCTTGAGCACCATCACCTTCTCGATGGTGTCGATGACGGTGGAAAGGGTCTGTTTCGGCAGGCCGTAGACGAGGTCGAAGTTGATGGAGGTGAAGCCGATCTGGCGAGCCAGGTCGATCTTCTCCTTGACGAGTTCGAACGACTGGGGACGGTTGATCTCCTCCTGTACGACCGGGTCGAAGTCCTGGATGCCGAAGCTCATGCGACGGAACCCGACGCTGTAGAGCGCCTCGAGATGCTCTTTAGAGGTCGAGCGGGGGTTGGTCTCGAAACTGAACATGTAGTTGTCCATCCGGTTGACATCCTTGAACAGGGTGTTGACGAGCCGGACAAGGTTTTCAGGGCTGAAAAAGGTCGGTGTGCCGCCGCCGATGTGCAGTTCCTTGACGTTCAGGGTGCCGGGAAAAACGTCGAGATACATCTGCCACTCCTTGATGAGGGCGTCGATGTAGGGCTCCTCGAACGAGTGGTCCTGGGTACGGTGAGCGTTGCAGCCGCAGAAATAACAATGGTTCTCGCAAAACGGTATGTGGATGTACATGCTGATGCCGGTGGTCTCGTTGCTTTCGTTGAAACCTTTGACCATGGCCGCTTTCCACTGCTCCTGGCTCACACCGTCGGCACTCCACGAAGGGATGGTGGGATAGCTGGTGTAACGCGGACCGGGATTACTGTACTTTAGAGCAAGTTGAGCGAGATTGGTTGTCATTGTATTCTTCCTCGACAAGTGTTATTTTTTTCTGCACTGGAGAAAATACATAAAACTCCGCAAATTCATAACCCTGACCATGTCTAACCGGCCGCACTTTTGCGGCTTGATCATTTTTTACCATGACTGTTGCACACACTGAACACAGGACCCCTATCGTAGGCATCCTGATGGGATCGGACTCCGATTTCGACATCATGAAAGAGGCTGCCGACGTCCTCGTCGAGTTCGATATCCCCTACGAAATCTCGGTCATTTCGGCACACCGGACACCCGGCGACCTCGAGGCCTACGCCACCAATGCCCAGGAGCGGGGCCTGAAGGCCATCATCGCAGGCGCCGGGGGCGCAGCGCACTTGCCTGGCGTCACTGCGGCGATGACGGTGCTGCCGGTGATCGGCGTGCCGATCTACAGCAAGAAGCTCAGCGGCCAGGATTCACTCTACGCCATCGTGCAGATGCCTGCCGGCATCCCCGTGGCGACCGTCGGCATCGACAACGCCCGCAACGCCGCGTTGCTTGCCGTCCAGATGCTGGCGCTCTCTGACGACAAGCTCATGAAGGCCATGAAAGCCTTCCGTGAAAAGCTCGCCGAGGCGTCGCGCCAGAAAACGGCGAAAATCCGCGAGAAACTGCATGCCAAAGGCTGAGCAGTGGATCAGAAGCCTCAGGCTCGAGCCTCATCCTGAAGGGGGTTGGTACCGCGAGACCTATCGCAGCGGCGGATCGTACGATTTCAACGGAAGAGCCCCCTTCGACGGTCCGCGCGCCTACGCCACTTCGATCCACTACCTCCTCAAGCATGGCGACCGCTCCCGTCTGCACCGCATCCATTCGGACGAGCTCTGGTTTTTCCATGCCGGAGCCCCGCTTGAGGTCCACATCTTCCCGGAACAGGGTGAGCACTCGGTCATCACCCTCGGCCCCGATCCGGATCGCGGAGAGGTGCTGCACGGATGGGTGCCGGCCGGGTGCAGCTTCGGGGCACGGCTGCCTGAAGAGGTCGAACCGGGCAGTTACTCCCTGGTCAGCTGCGTCGTGGCCCCGGGGTTCGATTTCCGCGATTTCTCGTTCACCGGCAGAGACGAGCTGCTCGCGGCATTTCCACTGCAGCGAAAAAGCATCGAAGCGCTGACCTGACCGCAAACTCCCTGCAACGGAAAGGTTATCATATTCCACCGATTGCCGCATTACCCGCTTTTTTTATTACTTTTGGCAGTTTGCAGTAACTATATATACTGACAAGTTCAGCTGAAGATGGTCTAACAAGAGTAGATGAAAAAGAGAGTTGTGATCGTGGGCGGAGGCTTTGCCGGCCTCCATGCAGCCAGAATACTCGGCAACAGGAGCGATGTGGAAGTGACGCTCATCGACCGGAAGAACTACCACCTCTTCCAGCCGCTGCTCTACCAGGTGGCCATGGCCGCCCTGAGCGAAGGCGACATCGCCGCCCCCCTGAGAAACATGCTGGCCGGATACGAGAACATCTCGGTCTTCAAGGGGCTCGTCCGGAATGTGGACATGGAGGCGAGAACCATCGACACCGATTTCGGACAGATCGCCTACGACTATCTGGTCCTGGCCTGCGGCGTGCAGCATCATTACTTCGGAAACAACGACTGGGAGGAGTTCGCCCCCGGCCTGAAAAACCTCGCGCAGGCGACCGAAATCCGCCGGAGGGTCATGGAGGCTTACGAGGCGGCCGAGCGCACGAACGATCTTGTCGAACGCAAGAAGCTGCTGACCTTCGTCATCGTCGGCGGCGGGCCCACCGGCGTGGAACTCGCAGGTTCGATCGGCGAGATGAGCCGGTACACCCTCTCGAAAATCTACCGGCATATCGACCCGAAGTTGACCAGGATATTCATCGTGGAGGCCGCTGATCGCATCCTCGGCACCTTCGACCCCGATCTGTCCAGCCGCGCGACCCGCGAACTCGAGAAGCTCGGCGTCCAGGTGTGGACCTCGAGCGCCGTAAGCGCCGTCGACGTCAATGGCGTGCAGATCGGTCGGGAACGCATCGAAGCGTCGACCGTGCTCTGGGCAGCCGGCGTGCAGGCACAGGAGATCGGACGGCACATGGGCGTCGAGACCGACCGATCAGGAAGGATTATCGTCGAATCGGACCTGACCATCCCGGGGCATCCCGAGGTGTTCATCGGCGGCGACCAGGCCTGCGTCACCCACCAGAACGGCACCCCCCTGCCCGGAATGGCGCCGGTTGCCGTCCAGGAAGGAAAGTATATCGGGCGAACCATCCTCGGCGACCTGAAGGGGCGGACGCGCAAGCCGTTCAGATACTTCGACAAGGGACAGATGGCCACCATCGGCCGGAACAAGGCGATCGTACAGTTCCGGAAGCTCAAATTCGACGGCGCCGCGGCATGGCTCACCTGGATCGTGGTGCACATCTGGTACCTCACGACCTTCCGCCACCGGGTGTTTGTGCTGATGCAGTGGGCATGGTCCTATTTCACCCTCGCACACGGCGCCAGGCTGATCGTGAACAAGGAGTGGCGATTCTATGGAAGCGAGCGGAAAGGGTGCCCCGATGCACAAGATAAATGACCTTCCCGACGACAGGCGAAGCGGCTTTCGACTTTCGATTCAGGGAGCGCTCAACGCGACCCTGTCACTGACGTTTCTGGTGCTGGCTGCGTATATTGGATGGTACTCGACGACCGTCAGCGGACCGGACAGCACTGAGCTGCGCTACTTCGCGGCGCTCGTCGGAGCATATGGCATCTGGCGAACGGCGAGGAGCGTGATCAGGTCCCGCAATCAGGACTCCTGACCGGCCAGCCATTTTTTCAACTGTTAACTGTCAACGGTCAACCGGCATCATGGTGACGAAAACTCTGGATATCAGCACTGAAACCGAGCAGCAGCTCTTTTTCCACAACTACGCGAGACTGCCGCTCGATATCGACTACGGCAAGGGCTCGTTCCTCTACGCGACCGACGGCCAGCGCTACCTCGACATGGTCGCCGGCATCGGCGTCAACGCGATCGGTTACGGTGACGAACGGTTGCTGAAGGCGATCGCGGACCAGGCCGCAAAATACATACACATCTCGAACCTGTTCATGCAGCGCCCGCAGTTCGAAATGGCCGAGAAGCTGATCGAACTCTCCGGCATGACGAAGGTCTTTTTCTGCAACAGCGGGACCGAAGCCATCGAAGCGGCCATCAAACTTGCCCGCAGATGGGCCTCGATGGAGGGGAATACGGACAAGAAAGAGGTGGTATCGCTGAGCAACTGCTTCCACGGCAGGACCTACGGCGCGATGTCCCTGACGGCAAAACCCAAATACGTCGAGGGCTACGAGCCGCTGGTCCCTGACCTGGGCATGATCGAGTTCAACGATATCGAGGATCTCGAACGGAAGGTCTCCCATCGGACCGCGGCGGTGTTCATCGAATTCGTGCAGGGCGAGGGCGGCATCCACCGGGTCAGCGAAGCGTTCGTCGACCGGCTCAAGGCCCTTGCGGCGCACTACGGGTTCCTCGTCGTGGCCGACGAAATCCAGTCAGGCTGCGGTCGTACCGGGACATTCTTCAGCTACGAGCAGTTCGATATCCAGCCGGATGTCGTCTGCCTGGCCAAACCCCTCGGCGGCGGACTGCCGCTGGGCGCGATCATCGGCAACGACAGGGTAGCAGAGGTGTTCACTCCCGGCAGCCATGGCACCACCTTCGGCGGCAACCCCGTCGCTTGCGCCGCAGGCATGGCGCTCATCGACATCCTGTTCTCTGACGGCCTCCTGCAGAACGCCGTCGAAATCGGCAGCATGATGCGTGAAGCGTTTGAAAAGCTGGCGACAAGGCACGACCAGATCCTCGAGATCCGGCAGTACGGACTCATGATTGGCATCACGGTCAAACGGGAGGCGAAGTACTATGTCGAGGAGGCCCTGAAACGCCTGGTGCTCGTCAACGCCACGAGCCAGAACGTGATCCGCCTTCTGCCGCCGCTCTCAATCAGCGCGGAAGAGGCACAACTCTGTATCAGGACGCTCGATGAGATCTTCAGCGAAGAAAAGCCCTGACAAAAGGCCAAAGCCGCCGGCCCAGCCGGCCGAGATGCCACTCGGAACCCTGAACTACCTGTTCATCGCGATCGGTACGGCCGTCATCGCCCTCAGTTACGCCGGGATGTACCTCGAAAAGGCGGTTGACGGGTTCTTCTCGCTCACCGTGGCGCCCGTGACCCTCGCCAGCGCCTATCTGTTTATCCTGTTCGCCATCTTCTACCGGCCGAGGGGGAAGAGGTCGTGACACGTGACGCGTAACGCGTGACGGAGGGAAATGAAATCGCCCACCCCACAAAAAAAATGTCGAGCGGCTCTCACCGCTCGACACGCTTGACTCTTCACGTCGTCTGTTGTCTGTCGTGACGCGTCACGAACCACACCAACTCACCCTTCATGCAGCGTGAACCTGACCGGTATGGTCATGAACACCCTGACCCGCTTGCCGTTCTGCTGTCCGGCGGAGTACTTCGACTCCATGGCGATCCTGACGGCTTCCCTGTCGAAATGGGTGCAGTCTGCCGGGATACGCTTGATGACGTCGGCCTTCATCGCCTTCCCCTCCTCGCTGATGAGTACCCGGACGAACACCCTGCCCTCGATGCCGGCAATCCTGGCCATTTCGGGATAGACCAGCCTCGGCGTGCTGATGACGACCGGAGGATACTGGCACTCGACGAACTCGACCGTTTCGCATGCACCTGAGGAGCCCGACCCGCTTGCCCCGGACTGGTTCGCCTGCTTGATCTCCTTCTGGGTAGCCAGCGTCTGGTCGGCAGGCGCTTCGGCGACCTTCTTGATCTTACCGACATTTGGCGGAGCCTCCACCGGAGAGGTGACGCATTTTGCCGGTTCGGGAGGGGCGATCGGGGGAGGAGGCGGCAACTGGGTGACGTTGGTGACGATCTCGTAACACTTGACCGACGGGATGTCGTCCTGCCTGAACATGCCGGTCAGTGCCATCAGATTGTTCCAGTTGGCGCTGAAGATCCAGAAACAGCTCAACATCAGCATGGAGACGATCACGCCGTGGCTCAGGAACAGGTGTCCCTCCCGTCGCAGCACGAGGTTTCCGTAGGTGATATTCCTGAGCCGGGCTGTGTCGAGAAACTCCTCCTGGAAGGACCATACCTTGGCCTTCCTGGCCATTTCGTCATGCGCTCTTTCGATATTTGATGCCACGTTCAATAACTCCTTGGTTCAGGTTCATGAGCCGCACGGGCCGGAAGCTCAGCGAAGAGCGACCGCCCGCTGGATTTCAGCTTCGTCCTGTGCGGTGAAATCATCAAGGCTGAAGCGGTCGATCTTCAGCAGGTTGAGCTCGTCGATGATATCGACCAGCGATTTGTATTTCGCCTTCTCGCTGATCTTGACCAGGATCACCAGTTTTCTGTTCGCCGCGAACTGCTGTTGCAGCGCCTGGCGAAGATCACGGCCAAGCGTGTTCTGCTCGTCGCCGACAGTTTCGTAGAGCGGTGTGCGACGGGGCGCCTCTTCGGCCATAGACCAGTAAGCGTAGCCGTCGCCGGGCACCCTGAGGGTCATCACGTTCCGCTCGGCCACCGAAACTTCGCCGGTTTCCGGTGGAATGTTGATCTCCATGGTGTTCGACTTGGCGAAGGTCGTGGTCAGCATGAAAAAGGTGAGCAGCAGAAACGCCACGTCCACCATCGGCGTCATGTCGAGGTGGAATCCGATCCTCTTGCGCCTGCTGGCGCTCGTTTTTCCCCGTCTCTCGGGTGTGTCAACCATGCCCATATCAGCGGACCTCCCTTTCCATGACGGTTACAAGGTTGAAATTGAGCAGGCTCGCTTTCTTGAACACCTTCATGACATAGTTGACCGCCTCGAAATCGGCATGGTTGTCAGACCTGATCACCGGGCGCAGTCGCTGGTCCGCATATCGGGAAAGCATGAGGTACCGGGGCAACTCCTCGCGTTCGATACGGAAGTTCTCGGCGAGCCTGAACTTTTTCAGGGAGTCGGCGATCGCCGCTGCCGGAACTCCGGCATTTTCGAGCCTCGGCTTGATTGCGGTCTCGAAAAGCCGTTCCCTGGCCGGTTGTGACGAGAGGCCCAGCAGCATGGAGTTGTCGGCGGCCACCGTGACCGTCAGCACCTCCGACTCCGGAAGCTTCATGTTGGAATGGGACGGCGGAAGATCGATCCTGACCGTCTCGGGTGGCCTGAACTTGGTGGTCAGCATGAAAAAGGTCAGCAACAGAAACGCCACGTCCACCATAGGCGTCATATCCAGCCTGAACCCGACCCGCTTTGCCTTGATCTTGGACATGGCTTACGATTGGGATTTACCGGTGCCGAGAGTCTGGATGATGTAGAATGCCGCTTCGTCGATCATGTAATTGAACCGGTCAACCCGGTTGGTAAACACATTGTAGGTGACGATACCCATGATACCGCCGAGGATACCGAGCGCCGTGTTGAACAGGGCCTCGGAGATACCGAGCGAAAGCTGGACGGCATCGGGAGCGCCGCTGGTCGCCATGGCCGCGAAGGCCCTGATCATGCCGAGAGTGGTGCCGAGCAGGCCCACCATCGTGGAGATCGAGGCGATGGTCGAGATGGCCACGAGGTTCTTTTCAAGCAGGGGCATCTCCATGACGGTTGCCTCCTCGACGGCCTTCTGCATCTCGCTGATGCGCTTGTCCCGGTCGGTGATGTTGTGCACGGCCAGGATCTTGTAGCGATCGAGCACGGCACGCAGGACGGCGGACAGCGAACTCTGGTGATCATCGCAGCGGGAGATCGCCTGATCGACGGCGCCCGACTCGATATCCTGCTTGAGGCTCTGGACGAATTCCGGAATCGCCCCCTTGCCAGCCGCCTTGTTCAGGGCGATGATGCGTTCAACGATGTACGCGATCACCATCAGGATCAGGGCCATCAGTACCGACACGATGGGACCGCCCTTCCAGACTGCATGAAACATGGATTCGGGCGCGGTGGTGCCCATCCAGATGTAGAAGCCAAGTGACACTGCGTAGGTGACCACGATCAGCATCGCCGTAAAATAGCCCTGTTTCATATACTTTGTTTTTAGTGTACGTATTTAGTGCAAGTAAATCGGTTCGGTGATGGCAGAAAATGGTGCCTCAAGATTTCTAATAAAACACATCTTGAGGTTAATTAACAAATCACTCTTTTGTCGCTCCCGGGGATTGTCTGCCATCCCGCTGTCGGCTGAGGAGAACCGCTGGAGCTGACCAGAAACAACTGTCTCCGGGATCATGGGGCGAACCGGAGCGAAAACAATCTGCAAATGTAGTAAAAAAACCGCATAAGAAACCAGAATCCCTGCATTGAAAACCCTCGGTACGAAGGAAAAAAACTTCCGCCATATCCCCTCGCCCCGCCCACGTCCGCCATGCGAAAAGCATGCCCGCGACGTTGTGTTTTCATTATTTTAGGAGTATCATAGCTTCAGAAAAGAGAAAATAAACCCCAACGGCACCAACGCACCCCGCACGCATGATACCCCAACGCATGATTGATGAAGTTCGTCAGGGCACGGACATTGTTGACCTTGTGTCGGATTATGTGAAGCTGGTCCCCTCCGGCCGCCATTACAAGGCCCTCTCCCCCTTCACCCAGGAAAAGACCCCCTCGTTCATCGTCTCGCCCGACAAACAGATTTTCAAATGCTTCTCCAGCGGCAAGGGAGGGAACGTCTTCTCCTTCGTCATGGAGGTGGAGCGGGTGACCTTTCCTGAAGCGGTCGAGCTGCTGGCCAAACGCGCAGGCATGGACGTCAGCCGTTTTCAGGAGAAGGGGGCGAAACGGGAGGAGCAACGTCAGGACAGCCGGTTCGATACCCTCCGCTGGGCTGCGCGCCTGTTCTTCCATACCCTCGAAAGCGAGGCCGGAAGCCGGGCTTACGCCTACCTGACGGCAAACCGGGGCCTCGAACCGGGCACCATCAGAAGGTTCGGACTTGGCTACGCACCCGATTCCTGGGAACACCTGCTGCATGCCGCCACGAAGGAGAACATTCCGGTCGAGCACCTGACGGAGCTCGGGTTGCTGACCAGGCACCGTGAGCGGAACACCCTGTACGACACCATGCGCCACCGGGTCATCTTCCCGATCATGACCATCGGTGGACAGGTCGCGGGCTTCGGTGGAAGAACCCTCTCGGACGATCCTGAAACCCCGAAGTATATCAACTCGCCGGAGAGCGCTGTTTTCGAGAAGTCGAAACTGCTCTACGGCATGCACGCCGCAAAGGATGAGATCCGGCGGCAGGACGCGGCCATCCTCGTCGAAGGATACATGGACGTCATCGCCCTTCACCAGGCAGGGGTCCAGAACGCGGTCGCTTCCTGCGGCACGGCCCTGACCCGCCATCAGGCGAAAATCATCAAACGGTACACATCACGGGTGCTTTTCCTGTACGACGGCGACAAGGCCGGCAGGAAATCAATGCTCTCCGGCGTCGACATCCTGCTCGCCGAAGGACTGACCCCCTGGGTGCTCATGCTCCCGGGC
>JAAXXR010000050.1 GCA_013334335.1 Chlorobiaceae bacterium | reverse complement strand
GTGCGGTCTTGAGCTGGCCGTCGGCCTCGACCACGATCCTGCTGCGCAGGTTGTTGAGCATGAGCGTCTGGTGCGCTTCGGCAAGGCCGAGCTCCCAGGGCATGCCGGCGTGCATGATGCTTGAGACGGGCGATGCGCCGGTGCCGCCGTCGTGGCCGCTGATGAGCACCACATCGGCATGGGCTTTGGCCACGCCGGCTGCGATGGTGCCGACGCCGACCGTGGAGACCAGCTTCACGTTGATCCTGGCTGACGGGTTCGCGTTCTTCAGGTCGAAGATCAGCTGCGCGAGGTCCTCGATCGAATAGATGTCATGGTGCGGCGGAGGCGAAATCAGGCCGACGCCGGGGGTCGAGTGACGCGTTTTTGCCACCCACGGATAGACCTTGGTGCCGGGAAGCTGGCCGCCCTCGCCGGGCTTGGCTCCCTGGGCCATCTTGATCTGGATCTCCTGGGCGTTGGTCAGGTACTCGCTGGTGACGCCGAAGCGGCCGGAAGCGACCTGCTTGATGGCCGACATGCGCGAGTCGCCGTTCGAATCTTTCAGGAAACGCTCCGCATCCTCGCCGCCCTCGCCGGTGTTGCTCTTGCCGCCGAGGCGGTTCATCGCGATGGCGAGCGTCTCGTGCGACTCCTTGCTGATGGAGCCGTAGGACATGGCTCCGGTCTTGAAGCGCCTGACGATGGCCTCGACCGGCTCGACCTCGTCGATCGGGATCGGTTTCTCGGGGAACCGGATCTCCATCAGGCCCCTGATGGTGCAGTAATGCTCGCTCTGGTCGTCGATGAGCTGCTCATACTTCTTGAACAGGTCGTAGTTGCCCGTGCGGCAGGAGTGCTGCAGGAGGTGGATCGTTTCCGGGTTGAAGAGGTGGAACTCCCCGTCGTAGCGCCACTTGCGGTCGCCGCCGGCCTCCAGGCCGCGATTGACCTTGTTGCCGCCGGGCGGGAAGGCTGCCTCGTGGCGCTTGCGCACCTCTTCGGCCACCGTCTCGATGCCGATACCCTCGATCCTGGAGGCGGTCCTGGTGAAGTAGGTGTCGACCAGCTGCGTGTTCAGGCCGACCGCTTCGAAAATCTGTGCGCCGCGGTAGCTCTGGACGGTCGAGATGCCCATCTTGGCCATGGTCTTGACCACGCCCTTGACGACGGCCTTGACATAGTTGTAAATGGCCTTCTTCTCGTCGAGCTTGATGCGGCCCTGGGCCACCTGCTGCGCGACGGTCTCGAAGGCGAGGTACGGGTTGACCGCACCGGCGCCGTAGCCGATCAGCATGGCGAAGTGGTGCACCGTCCGGGGTTCGCCGGATTCGACGATCAGCCCCACCTTGGTGCGAAGTCCGGCGCTGATCAGGAAGTGATGGAAACCCGAAAGGGCCAGGAGGGCCGGAATCGGAGCGCGTGACTTCCTGAGCTCGCCCTTGTCGGAAAGGATGATGATGTTGACGCCCTGCGCCACCGCCTTCTCGGCCTGGCGGTAGAGCTCCTGCATGGTGCTCTCGATCCCCTTGCCGCCCGATGCGACGTCATAGAAGATCGGGAGGGTAATGGCCTTGAAGCCGGGCTTTTCGATGCCGCGGATCTTTTCGAGGTCCTCGTTGGTCAGGATCGGATGGGGAATCCTGATACGGCGGCAGTTGAGTTCGTCGGGCTCGAGCAGGTTGCCTTCGGTGCCGAGCATGACGGTCGTCGAGGTGACGATCTCCTCCCTGATCGAGTCGATCGGGGGGTTGGTCACCTGCGCGAACAGCTGCTTGAAATAGTCGTACAGAAGCCTCGGGCGGTTCGACAGGACCGCGAGCGGCGTGTCGTTGCCCATGGAGCCGATCAGCTCGATGCTGTTGGCGGCCATCGGCCTGATCTGCATGACGAGATCCTCCTGGGTGTAGCCGAAGGCTTTCTGGCGGGCCGTGATGCTGTAGTTGTCCTCGTCCGGGTTCGGCTTTCGGGGATGATCCGGCAGCGAGGCCAGGTCGACCACGTTCTTGTCGATCCACTCCTGGTAGGGCTTCTCGGCGGCGATGCTCATCTTGATCTCTTCGTCCGAGATGATCCTGCCCTCGCGGGTGTCGACCAGGAACATGCGGCCGGGCTGGAGACGGTCCTTCTTGACGATCCGCTCCGGATCGATGTCGAGCACGCCGACTTCGGATGCCATGACCACCAGGTCGTCACTCGTGATATAGTAGCGCGACGGGCGCAGGCCGTTACGGTCGAGCACGGCGCCGATCTGGACGCCGTCGGTGAAGACGACCGAGGCGGGGCCGTCCCAGGGCTCCATGAGACAGCTGTGATATTCGTAGAATGCGCGCTTCTCCGGCTCCATGGCCTCGTTGCCCGTCCATGGTTCCGGAATGACCATCATGGCCGCATGGGCCAGCGACCTGCCGGAAAGCACCAGGAGTTCGAAGGCGTTGTCGAGCGTGGCCGAGTCGCTGCCGTCGACCAGCAAGACCGGCTTGATCTCCTCGAGCCCCTCGCCGAAGAGCGACGACGACATGTTCTTCTCGCGCGCTTTCATCCAGTTGACGTTGCCCCGCAGCGTGTTGATCTCGCCGTTGTGGCTCAGGAAGCGGTAGGGATGCGCACGGTCCCAGCTCGGGAAGGTGTTGGTGCTGAATCGGGAGTGCACCATGGCGATGGCGCTCTCCATGTCCGGATCGCTCAGCTCGGGGTAGAACTCCTCGACCTGCTCCGGATTGAGCATGCCCTTGTAGACGATGGTGCGGGCGGAAAGGCTTGACATATAGAAATAGCTGCTGCCAAGAAGGCCCGAGGTGTAACGGACCCGTTTGTAGATGCGGCGCCTGATGATATAAAGCTGGCGTTCGAAATCCTCGTCGCTCATGCCTTCGTGACCGCGGCCGACGAAGATCTGCTTGACCACGGGCTCCTGCGAACGGGCGGTTTCGCCGAGGGTCGAGTTGTCGGTGATCACCTTGCGCAAGCCGAGGTACTTCTGGCCTTCGGCCTGGACCATCTGGCGGCAGATGTCCTCGATGGCGCGGCGCTGTGAGAGATCGGGCGGCAGGAACATCATGCCGACGCCATACTGGCCGGGCGCAGGAAGTTCGATATTCCTCTCGGCACAAACCTTGCGCATGAATTTGTCGGGAATCTGCATCAGGATGCCAGCGCCGTCACCGGTATTCTTCTCGTAACCGGTAGCGCCGCGGTGGGTCATGTTCACCAGGACCTGCAATCCCTGCCTGATGATCTCATGTGACTTGACCCCCTTGATGTTGGCAACAAATCCTACACCGCAGGCATCATGCTCGAAATGTGGATCGTAGAGCCCCCCTTCATGCTTTGCTTTCATATTTTCAGGCACATCAATTCAGATAATTTCAAAAAAATAGGACAAACTTCGGTCCAAGGCCAGAATATAAAGCATAAACAAGAAAAATCCTGACCTTTTGCTCGCCGGGCGGTAACCCCGGTTGACCGTGCAACATGAGACCGGATATCCGGAGCCCCGCTTGCCCGGAATCGGGTGGGACTCCGGCGTCCACGTCCGATCCGATTCGTTCAGGCCTTGCCCTGGCTGGCCACGGCGGCGATCGCCTGCTGCATGGCCTCCTGGTCACCCAGGTAGTAGCTCCTGATCGGCTTCAGGTCGTCGTCAAGCTCATAGACGAGCGGTATGCCGGTCGGGATGTTCAGCCCGACGATATCCTCGTCCGAGATGTTGTCGAGATATTTGACCAGCGCCCTGAGCGAGTTGCCGTGGGCGGTGATGATCACCCGCTTGCCGTCCTGGATCATCGGGGCGATGGTTTCGTGCCAGTAGGGCAGGAAGCGTTCGACCGTGTCCTTCAGGCACTCGGTAGCCGGAAGCTCGTCTTCGGAAAGGGACGCGTAGCGGGGGTCCTTTCCGGGATAGAGGTCGTTGTCCTTGTCGAGGGCCGGCGGAGGCGTGTCGTAGCTCCGGCGCCAGATCAGCACCTGCTCGTCGCCATGCAGCTGGGCGGTTTCGGACTTGTTCAGTCCCTGCAGTGCGCCGTAATGGCGCTCGTTGAGCCGCCAGTTCTTGGTCACCGGGATCCACATGAGATCCATGGCATCGAGAACGGTCCAGAGCGTCCTGATGGCGCGCTTGAGCACGGAGGTGTAGGCGACGTCAAACACGAAGCCTTCGTCCTTCAGCAGCTTACCGGCGGCACCGGCCTCTTCCCTGCCCTTTTCCGACAGGTCGATGTCGACCCATCCGGTAAAACGGTTTTCCCGATTCCACTGGCTTTCGCCATGCCTGAGCAGGACAAGTTTCTTCATAAAAAAACGCTCCTTGTTGTCTGGACTTTATTGTTCTTATCACGGGCAAAAAGAACCCGGTTATTTTGGCTTGTCAATTTAATATTCTGGAAAACCATTCTCAAACATTCTGTAGGCCGCCAATCAGCCTTTACAGCCGTTTCGCAGGGCTGTTTTTTTTGAAGTACCCTTGTGGTTTTATAAAACGAAAAATTCTATCTTATTTGTCTTTTAACGCTAGATCAACAGGCCGGATCCCTTGCCGCCCTCAGTAACCAGCATGCATCAGATCTGAACACCATGAATGTCAACAATTTCAGATTCAACCTCGGCGGCAAAGAGTATGTCCCCCTCATGATCGGCGGCATGGGGGTGAACATCTCCACCACCGAACTCGCCCTGTCGGCAGAACGTCTGGGCGGTATCGGCCACATTTCCGACGCTGAAGTGATGCACGTCTGCGACCAGCTGTTCGGGACCTCCTACACCAGCGACAAGCGCAGGAAATACGCCGACAACATCAACAATCCCGACAAATCGAGCATCCAGTTCGACCTTGAACTGCTCGCCGAGGCGCAGAAGCGGTATGTAACGCATACGGTAAGCCAGAAAAGCGGCAATGGGGGAATCTTCATGAACTGCATGGAGAAACTCACCATGAACAACTCGGCCGCGACGCTGAAAGTTCGCCTGGAGGCGGCCATGGACGCCGGCATCGACGGCATCACCCTCGCCGCCGGCCTGAACCTTCGCACGCTCGACCTCATCAACGACCACGAGCGGTTCCGCGATGTGAAGCTCGGCATCATCATCTCCTCGGTACGCGCCCTCTCCATTTTCCTGAAACGCGCCGTAAGGCTCGACCGGTTGCCCGACTACATTGTCGTCGAGGGCCCCCTTGCCGGCGGGCACCTCGGATTCGGCCCGGAAGACTGGAAGAACTACGACCTCAGGTCGATCGTTGCCGAAACCATCGAATTCCTGAAGAAGGAGAACCTGGACATCCCGATCATTCCCGCCGGCGGGATCTTCACCGGCACCGATGCCGTGGAGTACCTGGAGATGGGCGCCGGCGCCGTGCAGCTCGCCACACGCTTCACGATCTCCAGGGAGGCTGGCCTGCCCGATGAGGTCAAGCAGCATTACATCAACTCCATCGACGAGGATGTGGTGGTCAACACCGCTTCCCCGACCGGTTATCCGATGCGGATGCTGAAACAGTCCCCGACCCTGCAGTACGCCATGAGGCCGAACTGCGAAGGGCTCGGCTACCTTCTGGACAACTCCGGCAAGTGCGCCTATATCGAAGCGTACCATCAAGCGATGGGATCGAAAGGCCCCAACGAACGCCTGAGCGTCAATGGCCCCACCTGCCTCTGCACCGGCATGGCTCGTTACGACTGCTGGACCTGCGGTTCGACGGTGTCCCGGCTCAAGGAGACCACCAACCGCCTTCCCGACGGGACGTGGCAGCTCCCTTCAGCCGAGGAGATCTTCCTCGATTACCTGCTCAGCGAAGACCACGCCATCAGACGTCCCGCCCTCGAAAAACAATTCTGACCAAGGTTTTTTGGCTCCGGATCGCGTACATTGTGATTAAGGGGCCAGAACCGCCGGGGGTTGCGAACCCTGGCTGGCGGTAATCAGCGAACGCGCGGGGCCTCATGAAATTGCGGACAGAAACCAGTCTCATCCCGCAGGTATGAAGAAAAAGCTCCTCTCCTTGACTGGGCTCGCGGCCATATTCGTGATCCTCCTCACGATGGCCGTCGCCGTCAACCAGCTTTACCAGCTCTCGGGTGCGCTCGGCACCCTCCACCCCCTGGCAGGCCACCTCTTCCTTGGAGCATGGGCGATCTTTTTCCTGATCGTCACCGTGCGCGCCTACCAGCTCTGGGCAGCGCCAAAAGCACCACCGCTCCCCGAACAGGAGGGCGACCGGCTGTTCGAATCCTTCATCGCCTATCAGTCGAGAACGCTGCGGGTACACCCCTCGCATCCGGATGGCACCCGGAAGAACCGCGACCTGAGATGGGTCCGGACCGACCTGAAATTCCTCGAGGTGGACGCGCTGAACACCACCAAGCAGCTGGCCACCAAGAACTTCTTCATCGGGGCCTTCGCCCAGAACACCTCATACGGCACGACCACCTCGCTGTTCAACAACCTCCGGCTGGTCTGGCGTATCTACGCGATGCACCGCAGGGAGCCCTCCGTCAAGGAGTTCCTCGTCCTGCTCAGGTCAGTCTACAACTGCCTGCCGCTCTCGGACTTCAGCAAGGATGAAATCCCGGCCCACATCAAGCCGATCATCCAGTGCGCATTCAGCAATACCCTGTCGTCGCTGCTCCCCGGAGGCAACCTGTTGACCCCGTTCTTCCTGAACCTGTTCCTGGCCGGAGCCACGAACACCTACCTGACCTGCCTGGCAGGCATCATCACCTCCAGGCACTGCCAGATGCTTTCACGCGAAGACAAGCTGGGGATCGTCCAGCAGAGCATGTTCGAAGCTTCGTTCATGCTCAAGGAGATCGTCAAGGAGTGCAATCCGATCCTGTCGGTGACCATCAGCAACGCCGTAAAAAAGGCCGGTATCGACAGCCTCGACACCATGCCGATCCCCTCCACGGGCACCAGCGTCGCTCAGGACATCGTCTCGCACCTGGCCAATTCGCTGAAGAGCATCATCAGGGAGTCGGGGCAGGAGTGACGAGTGACGCGGAAAAGCAGGGGAAGAAATGAGTCCCGCAACCCCGGGGTGAAACCCGGGGCAACAGAAGAACAGGTAAGATCTGCATGTCCGAAGGGCTGGAACCCAGCTGCGTGCAGGATCATCCTCCTGAATACCCCTTGAACTCCTCGCGTCACCCCTCACTTGTCATTTGTCACTTCTTCTCAACCCCCTGAAGAAGTCCTGGAGGAGGCTTTCGGCCTTGTTCTCCATGATGCCGCCGATCACCTCCGGCTGGTGGTTAAGGGTCCGGTTCCCGGTGATATTGAGCACCGTGCCCGCCGCGCCCATTTTAGGGTCCCAGGCACCGAACACGACACGTCCGACTTTTGCCAGCACCATCGCCCCGGCGCACATCGGGCAGGGCTCGAGGGTCACCGCCACGGTGCACCCCTGGAGATACTTGCTCCCGAGCGTCGCCATGGCCGAGGTCATGGCGATCATCTCGGCATGGGCCGTGGCATCGGAGAGCGCCTCGACCTGGTTGTGGCCCCGGCCGATGATGCTGCCGTTGGGATCGAAGACGACCGCCCCTACCGGGACCTCTTTCTTCTCATAGGCCTTGATTGCCTCCCGGAAAGCCTGTTCCATCATGTAGTTCAGATCACTCATCGCATAGGGAAGAAAAGTGCGCCCAGAAGCCGCACGGTGTTCAGCAAAACGATTAAAATTTATTATTATACGGTTTGCTCACGTTTTCTCTCCACTCCTCGTTTGCTGCCCTCGCAGTGAGGTTGTACATAACCATAGAACATCCGCTATGAACATTCATGAGTACCAGGGAAAGGATATCCTGAACAAATACGGAGTTGCCGTTCCGAAAGGGATAGTAGCCATTTCAGCTGAAGAAGCAAAACAGGCTGCAAAAGAGCTTTTCGAGGAGCAGTCGAACCCGGTGGTGGTCATCAAAGCTCAGATCCATGCCGGCGGCCGCGGCCTGGCAGGAGGAGTCAAGCTGGCCAAATCGCCTGAAGAGGCGTTCGACATCGCCCAGAAGATGATCGGCACCACGCTGGTCACCCATCAGACCGGTCCCGAGGGCAAAGAGGTTCACCGTGTTCTGGTCGAAGAGGGCATGAGCATCGAAAAAGAGTTTTACGTCGGCATCACCCTCGACCGTTCCACCTCGAGGAACGTGCTCATGGTCTCGACCGAAGGTGGCATGGAGATTGAAAAGGTGGCTGAGGAGACCCCTGAACGCCTCCTGAAAATACAGGTCGACCCGATCTATGGACTCCAGGGTTTCCAGGCCCGGGAGGCCGCATTATTCCTCGGACTCGAAGGCGATCAGTTCCGGCACGCCGTCAAGTTCATCGAGGCGCTTTACCATGCGTACACCTCGATCGACGCCTCGATTGCGGAGATCAATCCGCTGGTCATCACCAAGGAGGGCCGCGTGCTCGCCCTGGATGCCAAGATCAACTTCGACGACAATGCCCTGTTCCGCCACAAGGAGTTCCGCGAGCTCAGGGACGAGAGCGAAGAGGATCCGCTGGAGGTCCTGGCCTCGCACTCGAACCTCAACTACGTCCGTCTCGACGGCAACGTCGGCTGCATGGTCAATGGCGCAGGCCTTGCCATGGGCACCATGGACCTGATCCAGCTTGCCGGCGGCAGACCGGCCAACTTCCTGGACGTCGGCGGTGGAGCGAGCCCCAAGACTGTCGAAGAGGGATTCAAGCTCATCCTGAGCGACAAGAACGTGAAAGCCATCCTGGTCAACGTGTTCGGCGGCATCGTCCGCTGTGACCGTGTCGCCGGTGGCATCATCCAGGCCGCGAGGAATATCGATATCCATCTGCCGGTGATCGTCCGCCTCGAAGGCACCAATGCCGAGGCTGCCCAGAAGATGCTCGACGAGTCCGGCCTGAACCTGATTTCCGCCAACGGCCTCAAGGATGCGGCCGACAAAGTACAGCAGGCACTGGCTCTGGCCTGAACCAGCCTGGCATCGTAAAAACACGAAAAGCCGTCCTTCACATTATCCGTGAAGGACGGCTTTTCATGTTTCCCGTCAGTCATCAACAAAAGAGCATTACCATAAAAAAAAGAGCGGGGCGAAAAGAACTACTATAACAACTTACATTCCGCCCCGCTCAATTCAGCAACCGGCCAGCCCCCTCCATGCATTCATCGTTCATCGATCCTCTGCATCATCGTCAATCCTTCTCGATCATATCTGTCATATCAACCATGGAGAAGACCCGGCATGTTGCTGTCATCCACCACAAAAAAGAACACCACACGTACTACAAAACACTTCTCTAAACTGTCTACAACCTATAGGACGATGGTCACCGGCAAACCTTGCGCTCTTTTTTTTATTTTTTCTGAAAAAAATCTCCAACCCGCCCCATCCACTCTCCACGCTCCCCTCCTCACTCATACCTGAGCGCCTCGACCGGCTTCAGGCTGGCGGCCTTCTGTGCGGGCCAGAGCCCGAAAAAGAGACCGATCAGCACCGAAAAGGTGGTGGCCAGCAGCACTGACAAGGGCGACGTCCTGACCTCCCATCCGGCAAAGGTGGAGAGCAGGACCGACACGCCGATGCCGACAAGCACCCCGATGATGCCGCCGCTGAGGGTCATGCCGATCGACTCGATCAGGAACTGCATCATGATATCGCTCTTGCGCGCGCCGATCGCCTTGCGCAAACCGATCTCGCGGGTCCGTTCCGTAACCGAGACCAGCATGATGTTCATGATGCCGATGCCGCCGACCACGAGCGAAATGGCCGCGATGGAGCCGAGCAGCATGCTCATGGTCTGGGTCGTGGAGCTCAGCATCTGCTGGAACTGGGTCATGTCGCGGATGTTGAACGAGGTGTCGTCGGAAGCGCGCAGCTTGTGGCGTTTGCGGATCAGCACATCGATGGCGCTCTTCGCCGATTCGATGTTCTCAGCGCTCGACACCTCGACGAAGATGCCGTCGAGATAATCCTTGCCGAGCACACGGTACATGGCGGTCGTCACCGGAACGATCACCACGTCGTCCTGGTCTCTCGGGCCATTACTGCCTTTCGCGGGCGCCACGCCGATAACCTGGAAGTTGATGCGGTTCACCTTGACGATCCTGCCGATCGGATTGGCGCTCCCGAACAGCTCCTTGACGACGGTCGTGCCGAGAATGGCCACCTTCTCGCGCCCCTGGATCTCCTCCCTCGTGAACCATCTGCCGATCGAGGGTTCGGCAGCCCGCATCTTGCCATAGTCGAAGTCAACCCCGTCAACGCTGCTGCTCCAGTTCTTGTCCATGTACACCGTCTGGGCCGATCCGGAGACGGTCCCGGAAACCCGCCTGACCAGCGGCGTGAGTTCAGCGATAGCCTCGGCATCCTTCACGGTGAATCGGGTGACGGTGCCCGTGCCCTGGGCGGCCCCGCCGATCTTGGCCGATCCTCCCCGTACCGACAGGAGGTTCGAGCCCATCGATTTGAGCTGCTCCTCCATCGATGCCTTCGCTCCGGAACCGAGGGCCATCATGGCGATGACCGACGCCACGCCGACCAGGATGCCGAGCACCGAAAGCAGCGTCCGGATCTTGTTGGAAACGATGGAGCGGAACGCCTGAACCACGAAACCGTAGATCCGTCCCGGCTGGAACAGCGGAAGCTTCGCCACATCAAGGAGATCGGCGCTCACCCGGGCAGAAGCGGTCGAATCCGCCTTGCGCCGGTCTTCAAGCACCTTGCCATCCTTCATGGTGATCACGCGTCCGGCATAGTCGGCAATCTCCTGCTCATGCGTGACCATGATGATCGTCTTGCCTTTGGCGTGCAACTCGGACAGGATGCGCATGATCTCGTGAGAGTTCCTGGAGTCGAGGTTGCCGGTGGGCTCGTCGGCGAAGATGAGCATGGGCTCCCTGACGAGCGCACGGGCGATGGCGACACGCTGCTGCTCGCCACCGGACATCTGGTTCGGCCGGTGCTCCGCACGGTGGCCAAGGCCGACCATTTCGAGACATTGCTGGGCTTTGCTGCGAACGTCACCCGATTCAGAGCTGTAGATACTGGGAAGCATCACGTTGTCCAGCGTGCTCATCCTGCTGAGCAGGTGGAACTGCTGGAACACGAACCCGGCCACGTTGTTCCGGATACCGGCCAGTTCATCCTCGCTCATCCGGCTGACCTCCCGGCCCATCAGCCGGTACTCGCCGGTATCGGGCACGTCGAGCAGCCCCAGGATATGCATCAGGGAGGATTTGCCCGACCCCGATGCCCCCATGATGGCCACGAACTCCCCTTGCGCGATCTTCAGGCTGACCCCGTTGAGCGCGTTCACGGAGCTTTCACCGATCCGGTAGGTCCTGGTGATGTTGGTGACTTCGATCATCCGCCCTTGTTCTGTTGCGGCGTCTTTCGCTGGGGCATGAACGGGTTGCGGCCGCCGTTGTTCTTCGGCAGCACGAAGGTCGTATCCTTCACCACGACCGCGTCGCCCACAGAGAGCCCCCGGACGATTTCGACGTTACTCTCGTCTTTCAGGCCGGTGTCGACCGCGACCTTCCTGACGCTGTCCGACGACGCACGTCGCACATTGACGTAGGATCGCTCCCCTCTGGTGTTCACGGCGGTAAGGGGCAGGATCGGAACACTCCTCTTTTCACTGACGACGATGCCGACATTGGCGCTCATGCCCGATCTGAACACCTCCGGCACGCTCGATGGCAGCAGATCGACCTTGTAGATATTGACGTTGTTGACGAGCGTCGACTCGTAATAGATATGGTCGACCACGCCGCCAACCCTGATCTCGGGATAGGCGTCGAGGCTGATATCTGCTTTCTGGCCAAGGCGGATGTTGCCGATGTCGGTTTCGTCCACATCAGCTTTCACGATGAGTCGGTCGGAGAGCACCAGTACGGCGTCGCTGGTGGTAATGGTCTGTCCCGGGTTGAGGCTGCTGACGATCACCTCCCCATTGATCGGCGAAATCAGGGCCGTCTGGTTGTACACCT